>JBHEMA010000105.1:0-16220 GCA_046262795.1 Candidatus Dormibacteria bacterium
TGCCTGGCGGCGCTCCCCTGCCGACGAACGTGCAGGTCGACTCGCGCGGCTGGCTGCACGCGGCGTCCATGCACTCCACCGGGCTCACGTTCGAGACGTCCACTGACGGTGGCCTCTCCTGGCAGAAGCTCGACGTTGCGTTCCCCACGAACGACCGGCTCAACACCAACACCGGAGGTAACGTCGTCGACATTCGCGTCAACGGCACACTCGGCATCGCGGCGGTGCTCACCCGCACCGATGACGGCAATGGCAAGCCCGGAGCCGCGGGCGATCCCGAGCAGGACTGGGCCTACAAGTTCGACATCTCGACGAGCACGCCAAAGCTGCTGCGGCGTTACGCGGTGGGGCTCGGCAACAGCACGAGCGACACGCAGTACCACCCGACGTACGAGACGCAGGGTCACCGCTATGACTTCGCCACCGTCGGGATTCTTCCCGATGGACGCCTCGTCACGTCGATCCTCGACGAGTCCACGATCAGCGGCTTTCCCACCACCGGCATCCAAATCGTCGCGCCCGCGCTCGCGTTCGAGCAGGACTCCAACTTCGGGAACGCGGCCGCCGTACCGGAGACGTTCAACCTGCCCGTGCTTGCAGGTGCCGGCGTCACGGGTGCGGTGCTCTTTACCGCGGCGCGCGTGCGACGCCGGCGCACTCAGCGCGCGAGGCGAGCTTCCGCCGCGTAGCGAGGGAGATGCACATCGTCTGAACCGACGAACCGCATCGCGTCCGCAACCAGGTGGTGGCCCGCCACCTCATCGATCAATCGGTGCATCTCCTGGCAGATGCGGCGGTAGCTGGGATGACCCTGCGGTGACGTGCGCAGCTCGATCATGTGCATCGCCTCGCGCGCGTTGAGCTTGAGCAGATAGCGGATGCGATGGCCGAGCGTGACGCAGTACTGCGCCTGCTGCGGAAATTCGGGCGCTATCGTCTTGTACGCGCTCTCGGCAACGCTGACCGCGTCACGCCAGCGATCGCGCAGGCCGGCCGCTTCCACCTCGGGCGGCACGCTGTACCCGAGCGCCGGCGTGAGCTCCTGCCACTGCACGGTGAGCATGCGGTGGCGCTGCAGGTCGCGGAACGCGCCATAGTCGGACACGACTTCGAACGTGTACGAGCAGTGCTCGAAACCGCGGCCGGGATGATGACGGCGATTGCGCCGCTCTCCGATGGCAGCGCGGAACAGTTGCGCGCGCCGATCTGCAGACAGCGGACGCACCGCTGCGAGGAGACGCTCCTCTGATGCGTGCCCCTCGGGAAACAAGGACGCGGCGAGAATGCGGTCCTCGCCGTCGTGGTCCCAGTCGACGAGCGTGACACCGTCCGGCCCGCATTCGCGCTCCGGCGACAGCTCGCTCGCTTCTGCGCGCAACGCCATGGCGGTGTCCCGCAAGTAGTCCGCCCAGACGCCGCCGCGCTCCTTGCGGTTCACGCGTGTCAGGAATTCCGGAATCACCCGCTGCAACTGCGCATCGATGAGCTCGGCGTACTCGCGCGCTTCGGGAAGCGCATGCGCGCGTAAGCGCAGGATCATCTGCTCGTACGCCTGCGGCGACGCGAACACACCGACATTGCTCACGGTCGCAGCGGGCAGCAGCGCGCGCAGGATGTCGAGCGCGAGGGCGCGCACCGCACGGCGCCGTGCCGGCGCGTCATCCTCCTGCGGCAGCGTCGCGTCGAGATGGACACGCAGCGGTTCGATGAGCTGCGAGTACGTGTCGAAGAGACGGTCCATCGCACCGACGTACGTCCGCGCATGAGTCGAGCGCATCAGCTCGCCGTCACGGTGGTATCGATACCTGCCGTCGCGCTGGTCGGTGTAGGCGATGTACCGCGTCGACTGCTCGAGATAGGCGCCGAGCCTCCCCCACTCGATCGCCTTCGCCAGCGGCTGCGAGACCTGCTCACATGCGAGATGCACGGCCGCGAGCTGCGCCACTGAGTCGTCGCCGTACTCCGCGAGCACGCGACCGAAGAGGTCGGACGCCCGAGCGCGTCCGGCCGAGGCGTCGCCGCCGTTCGCCACCGCGGTGCGCGCCTCGGGGCCGAGAAACTCGTCGAGCAGGAGCCTGCGAAGGCTCTTGGCGCTGCGGCTGTAGCGCGCGAAGAGCGCGGCGCACGTGACCTGGGGCAGTCCGACCAGGGCGAACACCGGGCCGTCGACGTCGGTGACGTACCGGCTGAGGACCGCACGCTCCTCGGCGCTGAACTCCTCGACCACGTACGTCGGCGCCATCCGGGCCAACTCTATCGCCCGGATAGAATGCACGTTCGATGGCCACCGCTCCTGCGGCGCTCGATGTCCAGCCGCGTTTTCTCGAAGACGTCTATGAGGCTGCGAGCGAGTGCAACAAGTGCTCGCTGTGCCAGGCGACGTGCCCGGCGTACATCACCAATCCCGTCGAGTGGGAGACGGCGCGCGGACGCGTCTCGCTCATTCGCGACGCGATCGAGGGACGGCTCGAGCTGCGTGACATCGCTGACGGTCCGCTCTCCACGTGCCTCACCTGCGACAACTGCGTGATGGCGTGCGCCCCGCGCGTGCCGACGGGGTTCATCGTCAGTCGCGCGCGCCAGGAACTGCACGCACAGGAAGGCCAAGCGTGGACGCAGTCAGTCGCGCTTCGTGGCGTGCTGCCGCGGCCCGGCATGTTGCGCGCGCTACACCGCTTTGCGCGATTCACGCAGCGCACCGGACTGTACGCGCTGGCGCGCAGCACGGGGTTGCTCAACTGGATGGGCGCGCTGGGCGCGATCGCACAGCAGACCGGTCCGCTGCCGCAGCACACGGCGTACCGGCGAGCGCGCGACCTTCCGGCTGCAGCAGACCCCGTTCGCGGACATCTCGCATTTCTGATGTGCTGCTACTCGAACATCGCGGCGCCCGACGCTACCGACGCGACCATGCGCGTGCTCCTCGGCAACGGCTACGCGCTGACGGTGCCGCAGCTCGGCTGCAGCGGGCTGCCCGCGCGCACGCTCGGCGACCGTGAGGCGATGCTCGACATGGCGGTACGCAACAGCGACGCGCTGCAGGGCCTGGATGTCGACGCGTACATCGGCGACGTCGCTTCGTGCATCGGCCACTTCAAGAACTACGGCGAGATGATCGGCGACGACAGGCTGGTCGGGGCGCGCGCTCGCGAGGTCGGTCAGCGCACGTCACTTGCCAGCGACTTTCTCGATCGCAACGGCATTCGCGCGCGGCTCGCGCCGCTGCGCTGGAAGATCACGATCGACGTCCCCTGCTCCCTCCCGGTGGACGGGCCGGAACGCGGCTCGCTGCGCCGCGTGCTCGAGCAGATACCAAACCTGGACATCATCGAGCTCAACGAAGCGGCCATGTGCTGCGGCGGTGCCGGCACGTACTTCGCGCGCATGCCCGAGCGCAGTGAAGCCATTCTCGAGCGGAAGTTCCACAACATCGTGGCGACGGGCGCCGACGTCGTCGTCACCGAGAACATCTCGTGTCTCGTGCAGCTGCGTGCGGGAGCGGCGAAATACGCGCCGCATGTCCGCGTGATGCATGTGATGCAGGTCGTCCTCGAGTCGATGCAGACGGCGGAACGCCGCCGCGCCGTCATTCCCGAGTAATCCCAGCAGCAGCGGTCGTCGCCGCACCACGACGCGACCCCCGTCGCACGATGAGCAACGTCACGGACTGCACGACGAGCGCGCAGACGATGGAGATGACGATGCTCGCCGCCAGTCCGACATTGGGCAGCAGCTGCGCCAGCACGAAAGCAAACGTGGCCGACGCGAACAATCCCCAGAGGAAGCCGCGGCATGCGCTGATGGCCGCGCTCCGACCTTGTAACCGATGCGGAAAGACGATGAGCACGCTCGCGAAGAGCGGAAACGGCGACAGGAGCCCGGCGAGCGTCGGCCCCAATCGCGCTGACAGCGCTGTGAGCACGACGACGAACGCCGTGGCTACGACAGCCCGCGCGGCGACGTCGTAGCGCACCGGCAGCAGCCGTGCTTCCGGTTCCGGTTCGATGGCACGTGAGCGCGGCATGAGTGCGAGGCCCAGCGCGATCGCGCCGACGGCGATCTCGAGGCCCTGCACCGGCAGTGGCTCGAGCCCGTTCAGCCCCACCGTGACTCCGGCAAACGCCATCACGGCAACCGCGAGGCAGGGATACCAGCGCACGCGCTGAGCGGCGACGCTGTACGCGAACGTGAATGCCGCCTGCGACGCGGTCCCGGCGAGGATGCCCGCGGCGGTGAGCGAGCCGAAGTCGACACCGTGGTCGAGCGTGATGAAGATGACGACGGGCGTCGACGTGAACGGGATGCCCGCGATCCATCCGCCAAAGGACGGACCCCAGCGACGCCCCACGAGCGTAGCCAGCCCGACGGCGAGCGGCGTCAGCGTGAGCTTGAAGACGAGGAGGTTCACCAGCGGTGGATCTTGGCGATCTCGGCCGTATGCATGACACGATTGCCTGACGCGACACCCCAGACCTGCCCGGATGAGGCCGGGCCGACACCACCGCACACGCCTGCGCGAGCTCGCCGCCGGCCCAAGAGTTCGGATGGCCCTGGCGCTGCTCGTCGCCGCCTTCAGCGGCTGGATCTTCCTTCCCGTGCCTGGGCTCACCGCGAGCATCCCGCCGCCTGACCGCGCGCCTGCGCTGAACGGTCTTCCGTGGCTCTCCACGCGCGGGAACGAGATCGTCGACTCCGCGGGGCGCGCCGTCATGCTCCGCGGGTTCAACACCAACACGCTGCTGGAGCCGACCGTTTGGCCCGCCCCGCTGGACACGACCGACGCGACGCTGATGCAGCAGTCGGGCTTCGACGTCGTGCGTTTGCCAATCGCATGGTCGTTGCTCGAGCCGCACCGCGGGCACTACGACGCGTCGTACCTCGACCGCATCACGGCCGTAGTGACGCTGCTCAATGAACATGGGCTCTACGTCGTGCTGGACATGCACTTCCTGGGGTGGAGCCCGGTCTACGGAGGCTCGGGCGCGCCTGCGTGGGCGACGGTGTCGCAGGTGCCCGACCCGGTCTGGGGCCCGATGCCATCACTCGGCCGCTTTCTTTCACCCGCGATCAACGTGTCGACGGCAAACTTCTGGCTCTCATCCCCGTTGCAGCAGGACTTCATCGACGCGTGGTCTGTGGTCGCGGAGCGGTTTCGCGAGGACAGCGGCGTCGCCGGCTACGACCTCATCAACGAGCCGCATTCCTTTCCGCTGCCGCCACTTCTGTTCGACAAGGATCAGCTGTTTCCGTTCTACGCGCGCGCCGTGTCTCGGCTCGGCGCAACCGACCCGAATCATCTCTTCTTTCTCGACAACGACATGACCGGCGACCTGCCCACGGCTGCGGTGCCGTTGAGCGCCCCGAACATCGTGTATGCGCCGCACGTATACACGGGATCGCTGATCCCGCCGTTGTTCAGCGGCGATCCCGCGCCGCTGCGGGACCACATCGCGGAGCTCGTATCCGAGGCACGCACGCTGCCGGCGCCCGTGTGGTTCGGAGAATTCAGCATTGACGTCCATGGTCAGCTGGCGCCGCAGTGGATCAACGACATCCTGGGCGACTTCGATCAGCAGGAGGCCGGGTGGGCTTGGTGGCAGTGGCGTGAATCGAGCGGCTACGGCGTGCGCAGCGCCGACGCTTCCACGATCGACAGGGAGTTGCTCGACCTGCTCGACCGGCCGTATGTCATCGCGCTCCCGATGGGTGTCTCACGTGACGACGCGATTCCGTCGGACGTGCATCTGCGCGTCCGCGCAGTCCACGATGCGTCGCCGATCGAGGTGGCATGGCCTGGCACCGTGCTCGGCAAACCGAATGTTCGCAGCGACTGCGGCGCCCGGTTCTCGTGGAAGGGGGACACGGCACGTCTCATCCTGACGCCACCGGTCGCGGGCGCCTGCTCGATTGACGTGACGACGTGAGGCGCGCTGCGGCGGTCAGCCGAGCGCTGACAGTGCCTCGTCGATTGTCATCGAGATGCACGTGAACGACGGCACGTCACGCACCGTGTGTGTGGACGCCTCGGACTCACGCATCTCCTGCACCAGGTCGAGAAAGTCGGCGACGGAGTCGCTCTCGAACGCAACGACGAACTCCTGATCGTCGAGACCGAAGCTGTACGTGGTGTTGATCTTGACGCCCGGATATTTGTGGCCCATGGCGATGTGCTCGCTCATCTGCCGCTGGCGCTCCGCGGCAGGCAGGCGGTACCACGCGCGCGTCTTGACGAAGGGATAGACGAAGAGGTACCTGCGACCGGTCGGTGAGATGACGAGCCGGTTGCTGCGGCCCTCCTGGTTGGGATGCTCGTGCTTGTCGACGTACATGCTCTTCTTGGTCATCGAGAAGTAGCTGTACGGCGATTCCAGGTACGCGCCCATGCACGCCTGGTTGACCCGGGCAGAGAGTTCGTGCAGATCGTCGATGCGCTCGCTGACGAGCCACAGCAAGAAGTCGGCGTCACCGCGCGTTCCGACGAGGCTGTAGGGGCGGATGAGCACCCCGTCGCGGTCGCCGATCTCGCGCACGAGCGCAGCCAGCTCCTCTCGGTGCGCAGCACGGTCGCTCGCCGGCAGCAGGCGCCACTCCGGACGCACCCGGTAGAAGGCGAACCGGATGTGCTGCCGGGCGGTCGGCGGCGACGCGGTTGCGTCGCGAACGGTGAGGGGCGCGGTCGAGATCGTGGCCATCGCGCATCCATCGTACCGAGGGCCCCGTTGGACAGGCGGTTACGGCTGCGTCGTTCGACGCGCATGGAACCTTTACACGAGCGTCGTGGCGGGCCCCCACAAAGAAGTCGAAGATGCATTGGAAAGAGATGGGGAGCTCGCGCCGATGAATCAGGTAACGCTCGCGCTCGGACGCCTCGATGCGGCCGGCTTCGCGCTGGTCGGCCTCATCGCCGTCGTCACGTGGCTGCGCCACCCGAGCAGGTCCCGGGGATGCCTCGCCGCCGCGCTCGGCCTGCTGGGCCTGGTGTCCGCCATGCGGCAGCTCGTGCCCATGCCACAAGCTCCCGCAGCGTTCTCGGTCGTCGCCCTGGCCGCCTTCATGGGCTCCGGCTACGCGTTGGTGGAGCTCAGGCACACCCTGCTGCCGCTCTCACACCGCGCCCGCCGAGTGCTGCGGAGCCTCCTCCTCGTCACCACGATCACAGCCGTCCCGGTGGTCGTCCTCGTCCCGCCCGCGGCCAAGCCGACCGTCTTCGGGTGGGTCGTGAGCTGCGCGCTGATCCTCGAGTGGACAGGCTGCGTCGTCGAGCCCGCGGTGCGCTTTTGGCTGGCGGCGCGCGGCAAACCGATGGTGCAGGCCCACCGACTGCGCGCATTGGCGAAAGGCTATCTCGGCATTGCCATCGCGCTCATCCTCGCGCTGGGTGTTGCCGTGGTCCAGGCCGCTGCCTCCGCAGCACCAAACCCCGTCATCAACCTGGGCTTTCAGCTCGTGGCAACGGCAGCGATTCCGCTCTTCTATATGGGCTTCGTGCCGCCAGCCTGGCTGCGCCGATCGTGGCGAACCAAGGAGGCCGACGCGTTCCGGCGTGGCTACGCATCGCTCGTCATGTACGCCGAGAATGCCGCAGCAATGGCGGACCGGGCGCTGGAGTGGGCCATGCGGTTCACCGGCGCGGGCGCCGCTGTGATGCTCGATGTGGACGGCAGCGTGCTGGCCGAGCGCGGTGAGACGGGAGTGGATTCGCGTGCGCTCATAAACCGGGCAAGGCGCGAAGGCGCTGACGAGCCCCGGTTGGCACGAGGCGACGTCGCCGTCGTGCCGGTGTGGACCAAGGACGGACGCGCAGTGCTTGCGGTTGAAGCTGACGAGTTCTCACCGTACTTCGGCGACGACGAGGTGAAGGCGCTGGCGGGCTTCGCCCAGACGATCGGCGTCGCCCTGGATCGCGTGCACCTTTCTGAGGAGCTCCGCGGCCAGACCGAGCGGATGCAGTCGCTCCTGACTGCGGTAAGCGAGCTGGGCGCGGGTCTCGTCGTCACCGATAACGGGCGCTTGGTGGATGCCAATGATGCCTACCTCACGCTCAGCGGCTATACGCTCGACGAGCTGCAGCACCGCGATCTGTTCGAGCTGATACCGGACGAGCAGCGCGGCGAGATCTCGGACCTGCTCCGCTCTGGCATGGCCGCTCCGCAACTCCCCGTACGCTACGAGACGCAGCTGGTGCGCAAGGATCTTCACCGAATCGACGTCGAGGCCGTGGTCCAGCGCATGCACGAGGGTGGGGCGACCCGCGTGATCTCGTTGGTGCAGGACATCTCCGCACGCAAACGTGCTGAGCTCGCGCTCGCCGACGCCGCTCGGCTCGACCCGCTCACCGGCGTGGCCAACCGTCGCGCCTGGAAGGAGCGGCTTGCCGACGCGCTCGCGTACGCAGGTCGACATAAGGAGCCGGTCTCCGTGGCACTGCTGGACCTCGACGGGTTCAAGGAATTCAATGACGATTGGGGACATCAGCGCGGCGATCAGCTACTTGCCGACGTCGCGGACGGATGGAAAGGCGCGCTGCGCCAAGAGGATTTTCTGGCGCGGTACGGCGGCGACGAGTTCTCGCTGATCATGCCGGGCAGCACCGCAGAAAAGGCGGTGGCCGCGCTGCAGCGGCTCAGCGACGCCACTCCGGAGCGGGCGTCGGCTGGTGTGGCGCAGTGGGACGGCAAGGAGAGCGGGGATCAACTCGTCGCTCGCGCCGACGGTGCGCTGATGCGCTCCAAGAAAGAGCGTCGAGGCGGCGTGACACTGGCGAGCTCGCGCAGTGACGACCAGATCCGCGGCTGGACAGACCAGCTCGACCGCGTGCTGGAACGGCGATACCTGCGCTCGGCGTACCAGCCGATCACGCGGCTCGAAACGAGCCACGTGCTTGGCTACGAGGCGTTGCTGCGCCTGGGCGGCACCCGCGCCGGCAGCTCCGTGGAAGAACTGTTCACTGCAGCGCAGCGACTCGGTTACTCACGCGATCTGGATTGGGTCAGCCGTCGCGCCGCTCTCGAATGCTCGCGCAACCTGCCAGAGGATTCGCTGCTTTTCGTCAACGTCAGCGCGCGGGTTTTGCTTGATCCCGTGCACGCGAGCGACCAGATGCTGATGCTGCTCCGCTGGGTGAACCGCGACGCGTCGACCGTCGTGCTCGAGATCAGCGAGCGCGAGATGATCCACAACCTCGCGCGGCTGCGGACCGTGCTCGCCGAGTACCGCAGTCACGGTTTCCGCTTCGCCCTCGACGACGTCGGTGAGGGCCACTCCACTCTCGAAGTGCTCGCGGCCGCTGAAGCCGAGTACATCAAGATCGCGCGTCGCCTCACCGAGCACGTGCAGGACGCTGGTGCGGGGGCCGCCGTGCGCGCCATCGTCACGTTTGCGGAGTCGACCGGCGCGACGATCATCGCAGAGGGGATCTCGCAACTGTCGATGGTGGACTTACTGCTCGACCTCGGTGTCCGCTATGGCCAGGGCTTCGCGCTCGGCATGCCCGAATTCATGGACACACCCGTGGCGCCTGCTGCGAAGGCAAGTTAGCGGCGCTGGTCTCGCGCTTGCTCGAGCGCGCGCTTGCGCACGAGCCGGTGCTCGCGGCGGATCCTGGCCTGCGCTTGACGCCGTTTTTCGTCGTCTGATTCGGCGATGACCGGCGGCACCTGAGCCGGATGGCCGTCCTCGTCGAGCCCGACGAACACGAGGTGTGCGCTGGCCACGCGGCGGTGCTCACCCGTCGGCACCGTCTCGGCCTCGACGCGCACGCCGACCTCCATCGATGTTGTGTGCGCATCGTTGACCATCGCTTGCACCGTGACCACGTCACCGATGAAGACGGGTGCGAGAAAGCTCATATCGTCCATGGCCGCGGTGACGACGCGGCGCCGCGCATGTTTCGCAGCCGACGTGCCCGCCGCCGTGTCAACGAGCCGCATGATCGTGCCGCCGTGCACGTACCCGGCGTTGTTGGCGTGCTCGATCTCCATCACGATGGTGAGCGTCGTCTGCGAACGGGCTGCAGGACGCGGGGACAGGTCGACGTTGCGGTACAGCTTCTCGCGGTCTTCGCGAAAACGGAAGAACTGATCCACTACAAGCGGCGGGTTCCGCTCCCGGGAGACTCCCCGTCCTTCAGGATCTGGAGCGCGGCGCGCACCAGCGTCTCCACGCCGACCGGGAGGCACGCCTCGTCGATGTCGAAACCCGCGCTGTGATGCGGCGCGACCGGCCCGCGCTCCGGATGCCCGGCGCCGACGAGGAAATAACAGCCGGGCTCGCGCTCGAGGAAGCAGGCGATGTCGTCGCCGACGGTGATCGGATGCGCGAGCTCCACGCTCCCCTCCCCTACGGTGCTGACTGCAGCGCGGCGCACCACCTCCGCCGTCTCGGGATCACTCACCACCGGCGGACAGCCGGAACCGCGCACAAACTGCGCCTCGGCGCCGAGCGATCCGGCGACACCACGCGCCAGCTCGCCGACGCGTCGCAGCATGCGCTCGCGTTCCGCCTGTTCGAGCGCGCGCACCGTCCCCTCGATCTCCACCGTGTCGGCGATGACATTGAACGCGCTGCCACCGGTGATCTTGCCGATGGTCAGCACCGCCGGCGCGAACGGCGACGTCTCGCGACTGACGATGGTCTGCAACGCGGTGATGACGTGTGCGGCCGTGATGACCGGATCGACCGCCGTGTGCGGCATGCCGCCATGACCACCGCGTCCCTGCACGGTGAGCGTGAAGCTGTCGGCGCTGCCGAACAGCACACCCGGCGTAACCGCGACGTGCCCTGTTTCCAGTCCCGTCCACAGATGGATCCCGAGCACGCGATCGACGCCGTCGTCCGCGCCCGCCTCGATCATGGGCTGCGCTCCTTCGGCGCGCTCCTCAGCGGGCTGGAAGCAGAGACGCACGCGCCCGCTCCATGCATCGCGCAGGGTGGCGAGCACCGATGAGGCGCCCAGTGTCATCGCGACATGACCGTCGTGACCGCACGCATGCATGACTCCCGGCACTTCAGAGCGCACCGGCCTGCCGTCATCGCGTTCGACCACGGGCAGCGCGTCCATGTCGGCGCGGAGCATGAGCGTCGGACCGGATCGCCCCGAGTCGATGTCGGCGATGACACCGTGGCCACCGACGCCGGTCCGTACCTCGTACCCGAGCGCGGCGCTGCGCTCGGCTGCGTATGCCGCCGTCTGTTCCTCGTGGTGCGAGAGCTCCGGATGTCGATGCAGCCGCCGTCGATGCTCGACGACCTCCGGCCGGATGCCGTCGACCTCAGCGCGGATACGTGTGTCGACGTCGACAGCCTGCGCGCTCACCGAGGAGTGTCGCCGACGTTCACGCCGGCGAGGCGAAGTGCAACCGCCTGCAGCGCGCCGTTGTTGACCACGCGTGTCGCACCGGCGGCAAGCGCGCTGCGCCGCAGCTCGCGTTCATCGTGATGACAGAAACCGACGATGTCGAGCTCGGGTTTGGCTTGGCGCAGCCGCCCGATCAGCTCGATGCGCTTGTCGGCGGCAGCGTTGAGGTCGACGAAGACGGTCGCCGCGTTCGGCACCGCGTCCCCGACGACCAGCGCGAAGGTGCCATGCGCCCGGCGCATCGCCGCCTGCAGCTGGCTGGCGAACATCAGGTCGTCACTCACCAACGCGACGGATCGTCCCCGTCCCATGCGGACCATGATAGGAATCCGGGCATGGACATCAGCACAGTGGGCGTGGTTGGCGCCGGTCTCATGGGATCGGGCATTGCGGAGGTCGCCGCCCGCAACGGATTGCGAGCATTTGTCACCGATTCAGGGCCGCAGCAGCTCGCGGCGGGCCGGGAGCGCGTCGAGCGGTCGCTGGAGCGAGGACGCTCGGGCGGCAAGCTGAGCGATGACGACGTCGAGCGCATCCTCGGCAAGCTCACCTTCACGGAGGACCTCGAGAGCTTCAGCGACTGCGACATCTGCATCGAAGCGGTGGTCGAGCACATGCCCGAGAAGAAGGAGGTCTTCAGCCGCCTCGATGCGGTGGCGGCGCCGAACGCCATCCTGGCAACGAACACGTCGTCGCTGCCGATCATCGAGATCGCACGTGCGACGAAGCGGCCGGAACGCGTCGTGGGCACGCACTTCTTCAACCCCGTGCCGGTGATGCGACTGCTCGAGGTGGTGCGCAGCATCGCCACCAGCGACACGACGCCCGACGACGTACGCGGCTTAGGTGGGCGGCTGGGCAAGCGGATCATCCTGGCGCAGGACCGCGGCGGCTTCATCGTGAACCTGCTGCTCATTCCCTTTCTGACGCATGCGGTGCGCCTCTACGAGTCGGGATTCGCGACGCGCGAAGACATCGACGACGGCATGCGGCTGGGATGCGGGCATCCGATGGGGCCGCTGCAGCTGCTCGATCTCATCGGCTTGGACACCGCAATGTTCGTGTGTGAAGCGCTGTACGAGGAGTACGCGAACAGCGACTACGCGCCGCCGCCGTTGCTGCGCCGCATGGTGGCTGCGGGGTATCTCGGCAGGAAGACGGGTCGCGGCTTCTACGAGTACTGAACGGCCATCAGTTGGGCCGCGCTTCGCTCGGCATCGCAGGCGGCTGTCGCTCGAGCACGTGCAGGTTGATGCCCGTGAGGCGCACCTGCTCGTACCAGAACTCCGCCGTGTACATCCCCGGTTGGGCGAACATCGGCTGCAGGTAGGTGACGGTGGTGAGGCTCACCTCCTGACGGGGTTGCAGCTGCGCACCCTGCGACTGGAATTGCAGGTTGGCCGGGGGCAGCACGAGCTTGCCGCCGTCGGCCGTCAGCCGCAGCTCGACCTGCTGGGTCTGCCCTACATCCGGCGGCCCGAAACGGAAGCCGGCGACCACGGCGAACGCGGCGCGCGCCGGCAGCTGTGGTAGCTGCAACGTGCTGAAGCCGCCACCGAGGACGTACACCTTGCCGTCGGGCGGGACGACGGCACTGTCGGCGAAGAAGGCGAAGCTGAGCTCCACAGGGGCGGTAGCTTGCCACCATAGGACCCCGATGACATCAGCGGCAAACGGGGACCACCGCAACCTGCACGTGTTCGTCTGCACGACGGTGGGACGGCATCACTGCGCCGGCCTCGGTTCCGAGCGCATCCTGCAGCGGCTGCGTGACGAGGTCGAGCGTCGCAAGCTCCACTGGGTGCGCACGACGCGGATGGGCTGCAACCAGCAGCACCACCAGGGGCCGATCGTCATCGTCTACCCGGACGGTGTCTGGTACGGCAAACTCGCCGCCGGCGACATCGACGAGATCATCGACGAGCACCTCGTCGGCGGCCGCCCCGTGGAGCGGCTCCGAATCGTTCCGGACGGGCCCTGGTCAGCGACGTCACTTACCTAAGCCTGTTGCAGTCAACAGGACGGTACGGGCGTAGTACGGTGGTGCCGTCAGGCGTCCACATCCTTAGCTGAGGAGAACGCTGGTGGGATACCTACGAGGCGTCATTCACGGCACGGCAATCGGCACAGTCATCGGGCTGGCAGTCGCGCCACAGCCAGGCGACCGCACCAGGCAGCAGCTTCGCGAAGCGGCGAAGGGCATCAAGATCGGTGCGGAGATCGCGAGTCGGGCGGTGCAGCGGGCCGCGCCGGTTGTTGCACCGGTGGCGGAGAACGCGTTCCACGCCATCGAGCGCGTCCGCCATTGCCACGACGACGACGAGTTGAGCGGCACCGGCAACGGCTCGACCGGCGGCAGCTTCGCGACGCCGACCGCCTAAGGGTTACCGGGCGGCGGTCGGCGCCGCCTCGTCCAGACGGCCGAACGCGCACAGCACCGCGAGTGTGCCCGCGATCAGGTCGAAGATGTTGATCGCTAGCGTGAAGTGCAGCCCGGCGATGCTGCGCGAGCCTGTTTCGGTCTCACCAACCGCGAAACCGACGATCGCAAGGAGTAGCAGAAAGGCGCCCGTCCCCAGCACGGTGCGCAGCCCGGCGACCCTGTCCGCGAAGAAGCCCGCATAGACGAACGCACCGGCGAGCAGCAGGTCGATGACGTCGCGTACGTACGTCATGTGCAGCGCAACGCCGTCGAAGTTGCCGCTCGCGTGTCCGTTCACCAGCGTTCCCGCGTCGCCGGTCAGGAAGCCGCCGACGCCGACGATGCAAAAGACGATCGCAGCGAGCTGCGCGTAGCTCCGAGCCATACCGGCGGTGAACCTTACTGCAGGCCGGGGCGCTGGCTGCCCGCTCGAGCGGCGACCACGGTCACGTTGTCGCGGCTTCCCGCTTCGATCGCGGCTTCGCAGAGGCGCTCCACGTCGCGGAGCAACGGACCGCCATCGGTGAAGTAGTGACTGATGACGTCGTCCTCCAGCGGCTCCCAGATCCCGTCGGTGCAGAGCAGGAGCGTGTCGCCGTCGTGGATCTCGGTGCGCGTGATGTCGGCATCGACCGGATCACCCATCACTGCTCGCGTGATGACGTTGCGACGCGGATGATGCCGGGTTTCCTCCGGCCGCAATCGGCCCGCGGCCAGTTCCTCGCCAACCCAGCTGTGATCACTCGTCAGCGCACGGGCGCGCGCGTCGTGCACCACGTAGGCGCGGCTGTCACCGATGTTGCCGACGACCGCCTCATCGCCGGTGATGAGCGCCACTACAAGTGTCGTACCGGGACGGCCGCCGATGAGGTCGCGCACGCCGGACACCGCCGCGTTGGCATCCTGCATCGCGCGCTCGATGCGCTGCTCGAAGGGACCGGGATCGTCGATGCGTGACATCGCGGCCGCAACCGCAGCCTCGGCGCATTCACGGCCGCCGTTGTGGCCGCCCATGCCATCGGCGACGACGAGCGCCACCGCAGTGCGGCCTGTGCCGTCGTGGTCGACGGATGCTTCGCCGGACAAGAGCCGTGCGTCCCATGCGTCCTGGTTCTCGGCTCGCACGGTGCCGCGATCGGTTGCGCCCGCGGCCTCGATGCCGTGCGCGGCGTCAACGACCAACCGCGAGGCTGCTTCGACGGTCACGCGTTCGCCTCGACCTCTTCGGCGGCGTGGTGGCCCAGGAGCAGCTGGACGACCTCATCCGCGGCGTCGACAGGATCCATGCACTGGATCGCGTGCATTCCCAGCGCCGACGCTGCGTCGACGTTGCAGGCGAGATCGTCGATGAAGAGGCAGCGGTCGGGTGTGACGCCGAGGCGCTGACACGTGAGTTCGTAGATGCGCGGATCCGGTTTGCGCAGGCCCACCTTGGACGAGTCGACAACCACGTCGAAAAGGTCGTCGACGGGCATGAGCCCACGCCACATCGCTTCACCGTCGCGTGAAATGTTCGTGAGCAACGCGGTCTTGTATCCCGCGTTTTTGACCTGACGCACGGTGTCGGCCATCGCACTCGACGCCACCATGCCTCTTCCGAAGATGACGCGTTGCGCCACACGCGGATCAATCGGCTCATTGCCGGCGTCCGAGTACCGCGCGCACATGCGGTCAAAGAACTCATCGTCGGAGATCTGTCCTGTCTCCAGCATGTGCAGATCGTGCGCACCGGTCGGCAGGTGGTAGTGATCGCGGAAGTCGTTGAGGAAGAACGCGACGAGGTTGAGGTACTCAGGTTCGACGTCGTGCCGGTTGCGGAACAGCGGCTCCGTCATGACGCCACCGAGATCGAAGATGGCTGCGTCGAACCGCCGCGGGCGGCCGTCGACGCCTCGCTGCTCACTCTTTTGATCCATTCTGCAAGGCGGCACCGCGTTCTGTCATGCTTCCGCGCCCTGGGAGCCCGGCGGCGTGGGGCTTCATTGTCCGTCCGTTGTCCGTCGCTCTGAGGCAACCTGTAAGGGATTGACTGACGTGCGGAGGCAGGGAGTGGCATTGGCGGGCGCGGCTCTCCTACTCACAGCGTGCGGGAATGCATCGACAGCCATCACGCGGTCGCCCGCGCCTCACTCGCAGACGCCAGTGCCAACTCCGGACCCGTGCGCATCCGTCAAGACGACGACGCCGATTGACAACGTGCCGCAAGCGTGTGCCGCGCAATGGCTTCCATATGGAGTCACTAAGGTACCGCCGAGTGACGTGTTGGAGCAGGAGCACGTTCCCGCTGCGCCGCATGTAGTCAACAGAACTGACGGCGCAGTTTCAGACGCTGAGGCGCAGCAATGGGCAGACGCCAGTAACCGCGGGAGTGGTTGGTATAAGTGGGCCGAAGCGAACGGTCAGCCGGCCTTTCTTGTTCACCTAATCGCTGCAGTTGACATT
>JBHEMA010000106.1:0-3281 GCA_046262795.1 Candidatus Dormibacteria bacterium
CCACCGGAGCGCGTGCGCGAGATCATCGCCGAGCATCCCGATCCATCGGTCGTCGCGGGCCGTTTCAGCGTCGAGGTGATCCCGTGGATGGTGCCGGCGGGCGCACTTTCATTCGCGCACACGTTCTTTCCGCGGTCGGTCGCGGACGTAGGCTGAGCCGGGGGGATTTCAGCGGCCGGCCCCCTGAGATCAGATCCTCTCGAGTGCAGCGATACCGAGGGTGCGCAACGTGTCGCCGAGGGTGCGCTGCGCGGCATACACCAGCGCGCGGCGAAAGCGTCGCACGCCGTCATCCTCCTCGCGCACGATCGCGGGCGTGTGCTCGTAAAAGTCGCTGAGCGCCGACGCCAGTGCGAATGCGTACTGCGTCAGCGCTGACGGGGACAGCGACGTCGCCGTCTCGGCCAGCGCACGCGGATATCCGTCGATGCGATGCAGCAGCGAACGTTCAGATGGATGCAGCTGCTGCGATGGCGCCGGCGCGTCATCGTTGTCACCCGCGACCTTACGCAGGATGCCGGACGCTCGCGCGTGCGCGTACATCAGGTAGACGCCGGTGTCACCAGTCGTGCGCAGCGCGTCGTCGAAGTCGAACGCGATGATCTGCGTCAGCGTGAACTTCAGGAGGTAATAGCGCACGGCACCGGCCGCGATCAATCGTGCGGTCTCCTCGTCGCGCGCCTTCTCGCCGACGCGCTCGATGCAGCGATCGAGCAGCTCGTCGGCGCGCACCTCGATGCCACGCCGGCCGCTCATGGCGACGACGTCGCGACCTTCCTGCACTGGCACACCGAGCACGCGCGCCGCATCGGGCGTCAGCGCCACCACCTCGTACGCGAGGTGAATGGAGTTCTCCGCGTCGTCGTGATGACCGAGACGGCTGAGCGCGCGCTTCACCACCTGCTGGGGGTACGCCTGACGCGCGTCGATGACGTTGATGACGCGATGCGCGCGGCCGTACGTCGGGTTCACGTCGTCCTCGTGTTCGTGCGCCGCGGTCGTCACCGGAGACGACGCGTCGCCGGCGTGCCACCGCCGGTAGTGAAAGTCGCGCCCCAGCAAACCGAACTTCCAGAGCTGGTACGCGATGTCCTTCGCCGTGTACGTGGCGATGCCGTCGGACTTGACCAGCACCTTGGTCTCGTCATCCTCGGTGTCGCGCTCCTCACCCTCGGGCGGCATCACCCAACAGCCGGCATGCTTGCCGGTGGCCACGTGCACGATGGCGCCGCTCTCACGCAGCAGCGTCAACGCCTGCTCGAGGAAGCCGAGCTCGATGATGTCGGACTCCCAGGTCAGCAGGTCGTAGCTGATGTCGAAGCGGCGCATCGTGGCGAGGTGGGCGTCCACGATCCTGCGCGCCAGGTCCTTGACGAAGGACGCGACCTCGTTGCCACCCTGCTCGATGGATCGCAGCACGCCGGTGCGCAGCTCGAGCAGCGACGGATCCTGCTCGTAGCGCTGGGAGATCTCGACGTAGATGCGCGAGCAGAACTGATCGAAGGGCTCCTCACGCTCGGGCTCATAGCCGAGCTTCCGAATCGCAACGACGACGTCCGCCACCTGGACGCCGGTGTCGTCGATGTAGTTGTCGACCTCGACGTCGTGGCCTGTGCGTCGCAGCACGCGCGACACGGTGTCGCCGATACACGCATTGCGCAGATGCCCGATGTGCGCAGCCTTGTTGGGATTCGTCGCCGTGTGCTCGACCAGCGTCTTGCCGCTCACGCCCGTGTAACCCGTCGGCAGCGCGATTGGGCGCGCTTCATCGAGCGCCCGCATGTTGTCGAATACGAGCCGCGACCAGATGGCATCGTCGAGCACCGCGTTCACGTAGCCCGGAGGGCTCACCGTCCACTGCTCGACGAGATCGACGTGTCGTGACGCAAGCGCGTCGCGCAATTGCGCTGCGATCTGCATCGGATTGCGTCGCAGCACGCGCGCGCAGCTCAGTGCGACGGGGCTCGACCAATCACCGAAGTCGGGGCGCGGAGGCTGCTCCAGCACCGGCGTCACCTCGCCGGCGCCGATGTCACTCAGCGCGCCGGCAAGCGCCTCGAGGAGTGTGCTGCGAACGTCGGGCATGGTCCGCGCAAGCGTACCCGCCAACGGATGGCGCGCACCACGCCCGCCGCCAGCAGCACTGCGAGCGGTACCGACGGAACATCCGGCAGTGCGTTCGATGGTGTGCCGCCGGTCGGATACGCCAGTGCGGCGATGTCGTAGTTGACCGAATGCGTCGACGTGTCGGGCGTCCCCAGCTCAGCACTAACGAAGACCTGCGTGGCGTCCGGCGCCACGCTGAGCCCATGCGCCGCGCCCACATCGGCTGTGTACGTGGACGTGCTGACAACGCTGGCGTCCGCCGGCTTGTACGCGAACAGCGTCATCAGCTCCGCTTGACCGCCCTCGCCGCCGACGTAGACGTCGCCCGATTGCGGATCGACGGTCACCACCGGTCCGCCGCCGATATAGAAGACCGGCGTGTTGGCGTTGACGTCCTGGTTCCACAGCTGCGCGCCAGACGCTGCGTCGAATGCCGCCGTGCTGAAGCCCGTGCCGGCGGCTCCGAACTGACCGTCGCTGCTCTCCGCCGTCATGTACACGCGCGATCCGTCCGGCGCCACTGCGAGCGGCTGCCAGCACCACGGGACGGAGTAGCCACTAAACGTCGGCGAGTCGGCGTTTGGTCCGATGTAGTCCGCCTTCCACGCTTCGCTGGCCGTGGTGTCGTGGAATGCGAACGCGACCAATGCCATCGTCTCGTACTGCTTGCCATCCGCAAACGCGAAGACGTCCTGGTATCCGAAGAAGGCGTGTGATCCGTCAGGAGACGCGACCAGGCCGAGAGGATCGTCACCACCGATCGCCGCGCTGCTCGACCCCTTCGGCGCACCGGAGACGGCGTCAACCGCAAGCATGTCGACGGCTTTCAGCGACGAGTTGTTGTACTCGGCGCCGGCGGTGAAGACCCGGCCGCCGGCGGCCGCGACACCGCTACCGACATCGCCTGGAACCGTTGCGGTCCACCGCACGGCACCGGTCGATGCGTCGTACGCGACGGTTGTCGCGGCGATCTGACCCACGCCGTTGACGATCGTCTGGGTGGTCCCGTTCACGTAGACGAGCGTGCCATCAGCAGATACGGTCGACGCCCAGATGACAGCGGCGGAGGCGTCGCTGAACGGCTGCCTCCAGAGCACATCGCCATTGGTCGCGTCGTATGCGACGGTGGCGCTGTAACCGCCACGCGAGTTTGACGCGACCACGCTGACGAAGGC
>JBHEMA010000107.1:0-7457 GCA_046262795.1 Candidatus Dormibacteria bacterium
CGTCGGGTCGTTGGGATCGTTCAGCTCCACTTCCGCGTCGACCGTGTTGAACCTACCTCGCACCGTGGCGACGCCGAGGTGCTTCGCGCTGAAGCTGACCGAAGTGTGATTCGGATCGAGGGTCCAGCCCATGTTCGTTGCCTCCTGCTCGGAAGCCCCCGAGCCTGGTCCGGTCCTACCGGATGTAGTGCAGCATACCCAATAGTGCTATACTTAGTCAAGTGATGCAAAACTCGTCTCATAACAGTAGATCAGGCGTACCATCTCCCGTGGAGATGGAGACTGCTGGCGAGTACTGCCCCGTCCACGAGGCGATCACGCTCCTCCAGGAGAAGTGGACCATGCACATCGTCCGCGCGCTGCTGGACGGGCCGATGGGGTTCAACGAGCTCGGCCGCACGGTCGGCGGGTGCAACCCCGCAACCCTCAAGGCTCGGCTCGACCACTTGGAGGATCTGGGGCTCGTGCGCCGCACGGTGCATTCGTACATGCCGCCGCGTACGTCGTACGAGCTCGGATCGGCGGGGGTCGACCTGCAGCGCGTGATCGAGGCGATCGACACCTGGGCTCGAGCGCACCTGCCGCTCGACGAGCAGCGCGTCGATTCCGCCGCGCCGGCGAGCGTCGCGTCCTAACCGCGCGTCAACCGCGAATCCAGTCGGCGACCTTGAGGTGCGGCACGCGCGCGAAATGCTTGGTGTTTCCCGTGATGAGGGTTGCGTCATGGACGAGCGTGATTGCCGCAATGCGCATGTCCGCTTCCGCGATCAACTCACCGCGACGTGTGAGGCCGCTCTTGAGCACACCGAAGGCTTCTGCGGCATAGTCGTCAAAGGGCAGCACGTGCATGCGGTCGAGAAGCCTTCGCGCGGTGATGTAGATGGCTGGACGTCTGGCTCGATGTGAGCCGAAGACGATCTCTCCAACCGTGATCGCAGTCGTCGCATGATCCGACGTTGGGAGCCGGCGAAGGCGTCCTCCGATTCGGCCGTCATCATGCTCCCGAGAGAGCGCGCTCAGCGTGTCCGTATCAAGGACGACCATTAGAGCGGGTATTCGTCGCGGTCGCTGAAATCGGGCACCGGTCGATCGACGTCGAACTGCCGCTCGCGAACGATCTCATCGAGGATGTCAGCAAACTCGGGCACGTCATCAAAGGCACCGATGAAGCCGAGCGCTCCGCGTCGATCGCGCGACCCGTCGTGTCCGTCGACATCGTCCACTGGCACGATCGCCGCCATCGGCGTGCCGTTGCGCTCGACGACGTAGCGATCGCCACGGTGCTTGACGGCGCCGAGGATGTCCGCGAAGCGGCGCTTGGTCTCGGCGACCGTCACGTGCTCGGGCGGATTCCTTCTTGCCATCGTGACATCATGACATTGGCTGCTCGCGGAGGCCACCGCTCGGACAATGTCGTCCGTGATCGGGCGTTTCCATCCGCTGCTCGGCGTGTGCATCGTCGCGGCGCTGTCGGCATGTGGCAGCGCGACGTCGACAACGACGAGGCCGACGCCCACGGCAACAGCGACACATGCGACGCCGAGTGCGAGCGCAAACCCGTGCGCCGTCACGGGCCAGTCGCCGCCGCCGGGTGACATCAACGCCGACTTCGCGACCGCGCTCGCCTTCGCGCCGGACGGCCGCCTGTTCTACGCGGAGCGAGGTGGCACCGTGCGCGTGTGGCAAAGCGGTGCGTCGCGTGCGTTCGCGACTGTCCAGACGGTGACGTCCGAACCTGGTGGCGCGTACAGCGAGCGCGGACTCCTCGGCCTCACCATCAGCCCGACGTTCAACCAGGACCGCCATGTGTACGCGTTCTACTCCGACCCAAATCGCACAGACGAGCATGTGGTGCGGTGGACGGACTGCGCAGGAACAGGAATGAATGCGGCCACCATCATTACGCTGCCGGCGGGAAGCGACTGCTGTCACAAGGGTGGCCGGCTTGCATTCGGCTCCGACGGCAAGCTCTACGTGACGCTCGGCGACGAGCACACGTCGAGCGCGGCGCAGAACACGTCGGACCCGCGCGGCAAGTTGCTCCGCTACAACCCCGATGGCAGCGTGCCGTCCGACAACCCGTTCGGCGCCAGCAACCCGGTGTGGGCTTACGGGATGCGTAACCCCTTCGGCATCGCCGTCTCATCCGGTGGACAGATCGCGATCACGAGCAACGGTCCCTCCGGCGACAGCGGCAGCCCCACGACTGGCTACGACACGATGATCGAGAACGTCACGCGCGGCGCGCACTATCAATGGCCGCTTTGCTACGGATACAGCCACCCGCTCGCAGCATCCTCGTGTGACGGTGGTGCACCGCCTGATTGGAGCAGCGAGCAGGCAACCGTCGTGCCGACGGGCATGGCGTTCGTCGACGGCAGTGGTCCACAGGCGTACGCCGGGCATCTCGTGTTCTGCACGTTCGCCGGAGGCATGCGCATCGTGACCGCCGGGTCGCCGCACGCGAGTGTGAGCGAGGGTCCGTCCACGTGTCAGCTCGACGTCAAGGAAGGGCCCGACCACGCGCTGTACGCGTCCGACCAGTCGGCTATTCATCGCCTCACCTGACAGACGTCGGCGCAGGCTTGCGTTCCCGCGCGCCGGCCGTCACGCGGGCTCGTCCCAGTGCGGGATGAGCCCGCTTCATTAGCATCACCCCGGTGCGCCCTCCCCGCGTGCTGCCGGCGGTCGTCTTCATCGCCGGCGCCGCGTCACTGGCGATCGAGATTTGCGCCTCGCGACTGCTGGCGCCCTACTTCGGCAACAGTACGATCGTCTGGGCCAACGTCATCGGGCTCATCCTCATCTATCTCTCCCTCGGCTACTGGCTCGGCGGCCGCATCGCCGACCGTCATCCCACGCCGCGCGGGCTGGGCACGGTGCAGGTCATCGCAGCGGTCGCCATCGCGGTGCTGCCCTTCGTCGCGCATCCGTTTCTCAACCTGGCGCTGCAGGGCTTTGCCGCGTTGAGTGTCGGCGCCGTCATCGGTTCGTTCGTGTCGACGCTGCTTCTGTTCGTCGTGCCTGTGTCGCTGCTGGGCATGGCCTCGCCATACGCATTGCGACTCTCGCTGCACGATGTGACGCGAGCCGGCCGGACGAGCGGTCGCCTGTCGTCACTCGCGACTGTTGGTGCCATACTTGGCACATTCGGATCCGCGCTGCTGCTCGTCCCCGCCATCGGCACGCAGCGAACCATGCTCGTGGCAGCGCTGCTCACTGCGATAGCCGCGCTGCCGCTGTTGCTGCGGCCGGCAGCGGTCGTCGCCGTCGTCGTCGGCGGTCTGCTCCTTGTTCCACCGAGCCCGCCGAAGCCGGAGACCGGCAGCATCGCCGAGCGTGAGGACGCGTACCAGTTCGTCCAGGTGCTGCGCGACGCCGACGGCAAGATCGTGATGCGCACCGACGAGGGCGTCGCCGACCAGTCGGTGTATCGCGACGGCGCCGCGCTGACCGGAGGGGAGTGGGACATGCCCGTCGTGGTGCCGCCGCTGATGAGCCAGCCGTTGCATCGCATCCTCGTCATCGGCAACGCGGGCGGATCGACGGCGCGCGCGCTCGCCGCGGAGTATCCCGGCGTCGCCATTGACGGCGTCGAGCTCGATCCCACGGTCACGGAGTTTGCCCGCCGCTACATGGCGATGGACTCGATTCCGGGGCTCAACGTGATCACGGCAGATGGCCGAGAGTTCCTCAGCTCGACGTCGCGGAAGTACGACCTCATCGTGGTCGACGCATACCGGCAGACGTACATTCCGTTCTACCTGACGACACGCGAGTTCTTCGCACTGGCACGCGATCACCTGAACGCCGGTGGTGCGCTGGCGCTCAATGTCGAACGTGTGCCCGGCGACGACCGCCTGGTGCAGTCGGTGAGCGCCACGCTGGCGACGACGGTGCCGCAAACGCTCGTGTGGCCGGCGCTGCGTTTCAACGAGCTGGTGGTGGGCCTGACGACTCCAATCTCGACGTCGTCAATGGACATACGCATGCGACAACTTCCCTCGCAGGCAGCCGTGCTCGCGCCGCTCGTCACCGCGAACATGCACGTGGTGTCGCCGAGCTCGGAGCCGTTGACCGACGATCACGCGCCCGTGGAGTGGCTGACCGACCGCGCGGTGCTCGCGTACATCGCCGCGGGCGGGCGGCTCGACGAGCACCTGCTGCCGACGGCACCCTGACGAACCGGGGAGGAGGCGGATCAGCCCGTTTCCTCCAACCAGTCGTGGAGCAATGCGCGCACGCCGGTCGTGAACGGCACCGCGCCGCCGTGTGAGGGATGACGCAGTGCCGGCACGTCTGACCCAAGTGCGCGCGCTGCATGGTTGCCGACTGCGGCGATGTGGCGCGGATTCAGGAGCGCGATCAGCTCGTGCAGCCAGCGCTCACCGGCGCGAGTCTCCGTCCGCGTCGGAGCCCGGTTGGAATGCACGACGCCGTCACGCCGCGGGTGCGTCGGCACGAGATTCCAGAGCGCGACGTCACGCCGCCACGGTGCGATGGCGCGCTGCACGATGGTTGCCGAGGGTTCGCTCCAGCCGAGCGGATGTCGCGACGAACGTCGCAGTGCTGCCTCCTCATCACCAAACTGACGCTCGCAGTACAGGCTCAATCCTGAGTAGCGGGCTCCGCGCCATCCCGCGGCTTCGCCGACGAGCAGCACCCGCGCGTCGCGGCGTGCGGCGAGATATGCGACGACGTTGCGGCGCCGGATCGCCGGGGCCTCGAGCCCGCAGTCGTCGCCATCCGACTCGCGATATTGATTAAACGTGTCGCCGATGTCGGCTCCGGCGATCGAGTCGACGAAACGTTCGAGCCGTGCGTTGCCGTGGATCACTCGCGAATTGTCGCGGGCGACGCGACGCGCTACGAATGCGAGCGGCGCAGGCGGCGACCGCGGAGCACGACGGCCATCGCACCCAGGCCCGTGAGCACGAGCACGACGCCCCATGGCGCTTCCGGCGTCTGCGCGGCGGGCGCGATGTCGGCGAACACATCCAGCCAGTGCCTCGTGCCCGCGGCGTCGATCCAGCCGCGCGTGTTGCGGTCCGGCGTCGCCTGCGGCCGCCCTGAGAGCGACATCCACGAAGCCGGCGTGAACGTGCTCCCGTTTGCAAGCACGATCGCGGTTGCAGGACCGCTCGCCGTGAACATCTTGTTCACCGCGCAGCCGATCGATGGCGGTGTGCCGAGCGGATCGCGAGACACCACACCACCCGGCAGGAGATAGCGCCCCTGCTGGATGTCCTCCGGCGACTGCGATGTGCCGCCGAGGTTGTCGAGCAGCGACACCGCAGCCGCGCCGATGATATTTGACGCATTAGAGCTCGCAGCTTCGGAGTCGTCCGAATGACCGCAGCCGAAGCGGTCGGTGGAGTCCGCCGAGGGATTGCTCACCGGGTACTCACCCGGCACGCCGACGCCGTTGCCGCAGGGAAAGATGTAGCCGACCATGTCCTCCCCAAGCCCGTCGATGAACCGGTACGGCGTGTGCATGTGCGGCATGAGCCACGGCGGCAGCGCATACGGATTGCCCAACGCGCACGTCACTGTTGGATTCGGCGGTCCGCCGCAGTCGCCACTCGAGCTTGGATCCGGACATGGCATGTCCTCGGGGCCGAGGAAGCTGCGCAGGTAGGTGAAGGGGAAGACCTCGCCGGGAATCGACACGAACGTGCCGTCGCCCACCTCGAACGCCGCGGTCTCACTCTTGATGTACGTCGCGGTGACGTTGCCGCTCGGCGGCACCGGCATGGCGACTGTGCAGCTGGGATCCGCGTAGCCCGGGCGCTGTCCGAAGACACCGGCAAGTCCGGCCGCGTCGAACAGCGCGTTGGTCACCTGGATGCACACGTCCGCTCGGGCTCCGTCGATCACCGCGGTGCTTGATGCGCTGCCCGCGCTGAGCGCGTTGGCAACGGCGCCGGCGAGCTGGGTGCCGAGCTGCGCGGTCTCGCTGTAGTAGCCGAGCGGGACCGCGGTCGACTGATCCGCGGTGTACAGCGTGCGGCAGCCTGCGGGATGCGACGCGTCGACGAACTGCTGTGGCGTGCGACTGATGGCCGCAGGGAAAACCTGCGGCGTCTCGTTGCTGCCGACCGACCCGGCCATCTCCATGCCGACACCGCCGTACTGCTGCTCTAGCGCCTGGCGGAACCAGTACGGCCAGTCGGCGCTGAGCCACGTCTTCTCCTGCTCCAGCGTCGGTTGTGGCGACGCCGGCGCACTCGCATCGACGGCGCTGCCGCCGTTGAACCCGAGCGTCTCGGCGTGCTGACTCACATCGCCGAGCGTCGCAATCACCTGGCCGGTGCTCGCATTCGTCGCCTGCAGTGACGGGATCAGCTGGTCGTCGACGAACGGGTACGACGAGAAGCACTGCCGCATGTCCGCGGGCTCGATCGCCTCGCCGTACGTGATCGATGCCGGCTGCAGCGCCTTGTATGCGTTGACGATCGCGGTCGCAGCCTGCTGCTCCATGAAGTTGATCCAGTAGAGGTTGGCGCTCGATGTCACCGGCGTCACGCCGTAGAGACCGATGCTGTCCGGCGCCGACTCGTCATGCGTCGACGAGATGAAGATGTCATTTGCGTGCAGCGACGCACCTTGGGGCAGCTGTTGTGCCACCAGCGACCGGATCGCGTCGAGATACGTGTTGAACGCGCCCTCGTTGTCGAGCACCTCGATGGCGATGGTCCGCGTCCCGTTGCCGACGACCAGGGCGCGAGCGCCGACTGGATCAGCGACGTAGTTGTAATAGCGGGGCGCGTTGCTGCCACCGCCGATGAAGTTGCCGTCCCAGCGACCGTCGAGATTGCAGTCCAGATAGTTTTCACCCGAGTCCCACTGCCCGTTGCCGTTGCTGTCCTGGTACGGCTCCTCGTAGGCGAAGAGTCGCTTCCCCGTGAGGCCCGCTGTCTGCAGCTGCGCCGGGGTGAGGCCGCAGTCGGCGGGATCGACGAACGGCGGGTTAGTCGGAGCCGTCGTGCAGTTGTTGGCCGGCGGGGTGCCGTCCGGACCGCAGTACGGCGTGTAGCTCTCCTTGTCCGCGCCCGCCGTGAACACGGGATTGCCGGCTGCGCGCGCTGCGTGCTGTCCCGGTCCCAGCGCCGCTGCAGCCACGGTCGCAAGCAGCGCCACCGAACTCAGGGCAAGCCGTCGCATCATCAACCCCCTTCCTGGTCCTGTTCCGCAGGCGTCAGCGTACCAGTCGGTACCGCTCAGGAACGGCGCCGGATGCGGAGGGTGCCGAGGCGCTCGCTGATGCCCTTGAGGTTCAACCTCCGCGCGTGCGCCGTGTCGAGCGCGGCCGCGCGCCAGACACTGTCGTCCGGGATCCCAGTCGCGCCGTGGAACAGCACCTCGCCGGGCTCTGCTGCGTCGCAGAGACGCGACGCAATGTTGACCGTGCGACCGAAGTAGTCCGCGTACGCGCGCAACACAGGACCGTGCGCAAC
>JBHEMA010000108.1:0-4148 GCA_046262795.1 Candidatus Dormibacteria bacterium
CGATCCGCGGCAGCGGCCGCGTACCCATCGAGCCTTCGACGGATTGGAAGCACAGAAACAGCAGCGCCAGCAGCGTCGTCATGCAATGCCCTCGTAGAACCGGGTCCCGTCGATCACCGTCACCGGCATCCGGCCCTGCGCCCAGGTCGGCACGCGGTCGCGCGGCACCATCGCCGCCGGCGAGTAGTAGTGCGTCGACAGCCCGACGTTCGTCCGCAGCGTCTCCGCGAGCAGCCCGTCCGCCAGCCGCAGGCACTCGCGCATCACCGGCCCGAGATGCCCCCCCGTCGAGAGGTGCCGCAGCGCGTCCAGGACCACGGCGTAATTCGGATCGATGGCCAGCCAGCACGAAAACTGCTTCGGCGCCAAACAAACCGTTCTGGCGGGCTGCCGGCGCAGATGCGCGCGGTTGCGGATCACGTTGCCGATGCCGAGTCGGAGCGCGGCGCTCTGGCCGCGCGCCTCGCCGAAGAGCGTGACAGCAACGATCTCGCGGTCGGAGGCGTGCGCGATGAGATCGTGGTCCGTCACGGCTTCACCGTGTGAAGAAGCAGCTGCTTCACGTCGGTCTTGATTTCGCCGATGTCGCTCTTCATATCGTCGACGCGCGCCTCGATGACCCCCACGCGCGCGTTGAGCGCCGAATAGGTGATCAGCGATGCCACGACCCACATCACGATCTGCACGAACACGGACCACGCGATCGTGGGTTCCCGCTGTCGCTCCGCCGTTGCCGTATTCCCCATGACTCGTTCCCCTGTCCGCCCACAAACAGACAGCCGCGCCTACTCACGCTGGATGCGCCAGCACGAGCAGACGCGGCTGTCGTCTGCGGGTCGGTGTGATATAACGTCGGCGGGGTCCGAGACCATCGAGCCCGATCAGCGGGGTGTGATCAGCACCCCACTCAGCCGAACCTGCGTGTTACTTCCTCGATAGGGCGTTCTCCGCGGCCAGCTCCTGCCGCAAGGCACGCGCCTGCGTCACGTGCTCGTCCATCTCGTTCGTGAAGTCGCGCGCGGCCTTCGTCGCCGCCTGCAGCTCACGACGGTTCAGATCGTGCGACTCACTCAGCGTCTGCACCATGTCGCCGAGCCGCGTAATCTCGATCGCCTGATTTGCGATCGCCAGGTCCTGCGCGGCAACCAGCGCCTGCAGGATCTCGACGGCCGCCACGAGTTCGTCGATGGTCTTCATGCGGACACCTCGTCCACCTTATCCGCCGCCGCCAGGAAATCCACGGCATCCACCGCGTCTTCGGCGTAGTCCGGGGACCACGGCACGGACTTCAACCGCGCGAGCAGCGCATCGAGTTCCACCTGCTCGAGCTCCAGGACCTGCGGTCCCTCGAGGAGTCCGCGGTGCGGCTTCCCGCTGGCGAGCTTGGATGTTCCCTCTTCGCTGATCGCCTTCAGCTTCCGCGACACCTTCGCCTCGAGCCGCGTCTTTTCGTCGAAGGCGTGCCGCTCCTGCTTCTGGCTCAGGATGAGTCCGCCTGTGACGAAGCCTTCGTAGGTCACCTGAAACCGCATCCGGTCTTGCTCACGCCCGCCGTCGAACCTCACGATTCGCTTCATACGTCTGCTCCTTTGCGCCGCGATCTGGGCTGCCCGGCGCTGTCTCTTGCTGCTCACGATCCGGCGATGTGCGCGCGCAGCGCGTCGACCTCGGCCTTCAATTGCTGAATGGCGAGGAACGCGCAGCCGTGCGCCATGACTTCGTTCAGCATCTTGCCACCGGGATGGTCGGCATCGCGATCGAGCCCGAACAACGGACTGCGATCGGTGACGAGGCCCCAGAAGCGCTCGCCCGCCCACATGGCTCTGTAGCTGAACTCCGCGATCGGCGTGTCGACGATCTGCTGGAGCGCCCACTGGCGAGTGTCATTCGAGGCCCAGCCGTGGACGATCTTCGACCGCAGATTCGACGTCTGGGATCCGACGACGGTCCCGGCGGTATCGCCGGCGATGCTCGGGTTCGTGGTATGGACGCGCATGACGCCGGGGGAGGCGCTATTGTCGATCCACACGTAATTGTCGATGTTGCCGAGGTTGTTGAAGATCACCGTGCCGCCGGCGCCGCTCGCGTTGGTGTTACGGCCCAGATAGACAAAGGTGGCGGTCGCGCTCGCGCCGTTGTCGCGCGAGACCATCGTCAGGCCGGTCTGGCTGACTTTGCACACCTGCACGCCCGCGACGGCGAACGCGATATCGCCACTGCCGGTCGTGGTGTTGTAGATGCCGGTCGTCGTATTCGAGGCGAAGGCGATCGCCGGGGTCGCCGCGCTCCCGTCGACGATCTGCCACTGCCCACCGGTCAGCATCCGCGCGCGCTCCGTCACGCCGCCCGTGTAGAAGCGGATCACGCCGCTGCCGTTCGACGCCAGGATCGACAGGCCGCCGGCCCCGTCCGCGATCAGCGCGGCGCCGTTGGCCTGCTGATACCCGCTCGACGTGAAGGTCGACGCGTACGCATACAGCCCGGCCCCGACGGAGCCATCGTTGAAGACGCTGATCCGAGCCCCGTTGCCGGTGCCAGCCGTCGTGTTCTGCACCGTCAGTGTTTCGTACCCGGTGCCCCCCGCAATGAAGGAATGCGTGCCGAAGCCGGTCGACTGGAAGAGGCCGCCGGACGTCAACGTGAGCTGCAGGGTGGACCCGGTGTACCACTTGAAGCTGCCGGACGCATGCGACGCCTGCTGCGTGATGCCGCCGGCCCCGTCGCACGCGATCAGCGCCCCGTCCGCGATGGTGGACCCCGACGTCGTGAACGTCGTCGCGTGCATCGTCATCGAGCACAGCGTCGTCGAGTTCGCCCGGACCTGCAGCCGAGCCCCGTTGCCGGTGCCGCCTGTGGTGTTGCGAATCAGCAGCGCGTTGAACCCGGTGCCGGCGGCGCTCAGGCTGTGCGATCCGAATCCTTCCACGGCGAACAGCCCACCCAGCGTGAAGGTCGCATAGGCGCCAGCGCCGGCGAACATCTCGTCGATCTTCGCGTAGATGTCATTCTGCAGCCGCGTGTTGGTCAGCAACGTCCCATCGAGGTTCGGCGCCGAGCTCGTGCCGGTGTCGTTGACCCAGGTGGCCCGTGTCACTGTGCTTGCCGCCATCTACGCCACCTTTCGCAACAGCGCCGCAATGCGCTGTTCGAACACCCGCGCGTTGACGCGCCGGCTGAAACTCATGTTCGATCCACTCACGGCGTACGGTGTCAACGTCACCGACTGGATCCGGTAACTGCCGCTGATGGTGATCGGCGTCGTGATGCTCACCGCGACCATCTTCCCGGGCAACGACACGCGGTCGACCACGTCATACTGCAGGCCGCTCGGCGCGTCCTTGAACGACGCCACATCTTCGGCGGCGAGCAGCGCGGCCTCGGAATCGGTCAGGCTGTCGTCCTGAATGAAATGCGCGACGATCCCGGACAGCCCGCCGAGCGTCGTCGCCATCGCCGTCTGGGCCGTGGTGTCATTCGCCTGCCGGTAGACGAGGACGCGCGCGCCTTGCGGAATGTCCGTGGTGACTCCCGTGCAGCCCGTCAGGAACCCTGGCCCGGTCGCCACGTCCGTGCTCGTATACGTGATGACGTTCCGCTCGGCGATCGCCATCCCTCCGGCGCCCTTGTTGAACGGGGTGGTGTCCTGCACCGCAACCGTGGCACTCCCGGACGGCGTCACGGCCGACGCGGTGCTGCCGCCCCCCACCACCGTCGTGCGGTTCCGCAACTGCGGCAGGTCGTCGTCGAAGTCGACATTCCTGATGTTCGTGCTGTTGCCGACCGACAGGGTATTGCCGTCGGGCCACGTGTCGAACATGTAGACCCGCTTCTCGGCGTCGACCAGCCAGTACGCGCCAATCTGCGCCGCGAGCTTGTCGATCGACGCGGAGACGTCGTCATTGTCGAAGTTGATGGAGACGTCCCCGAACGAGGCGGGGCAATAGCCCACGCCAAAGCCGCCGTCGGTGAAGTTCGCCAACACGCGCGCCAAGACCGCGTTCGCGCCGATTGATCGGTACTCCGCCGTGACCTTCGCGACGCGATTCATCAGCCAGGTGTAGTCCTGCGCCTCGCACCGCCAGACCGCCAGACCGTCTTTGTCGATGCGCATGCGGCGCCGGGTGACGGTCCCGGCGAACTCGTACGCG
>JBHEMA010000109.1:0-3520 GCA_046262795.1 Candidatus Dormibacteria bacterium
CTTGTAAACGAGCGTGCGGCTCGAAAAGCTCGCGGCGTGCAGCCTGCTGCGGTCGAAGCCTGCAGCCGCCGCGCGGCGTTCGATGACGCGTCGCAGCACGTAGAGGCGGCGCTCGAGGAGCTCGTCGCGCAGGCCGATGGCTGCGACGAAAACTTGGCGGATGACCGGCATCATGTCGCGCGCCGAGCCGCCTGGGGCGGTGGCGTCGTGCGAGACGTCCCGCCATCCCGCGACGCGGAGCCCCTCGTCGGCACAGGCGTCGGCGACGATGCCCTCGCATTGCCGGCGTTGCGTTGGATCGGTCGGCAGGAAGAGCATGCCGACGCCGTACCTGCCGGGCGGTGGCAGCTCAAAGCCGGCTGTTGCTCTGAGGAAGGCGTCGGGCAGCTGGATGAGAATGCCCGCGCCGTCGCCGCTCTCGGGATCCGCGCCGCGCGCGCCGCGGTGGTCGAGGTTGATCAGCGCTTGGAGGCCGAGGGCGACGACGTCGTGGGCCGGCGCGCGCCCGGCGCGCGCGACGAAGGCGACGCCACACCCGTCGTGATCGAAGCGAGGGTCGTAGAGACCGCTCCGAGGTTGCGGGGCGCTCATTTGTTCGCCTATGGACGGGTAGCCTGACATGCTCCGGCTTCCGGGACAAGGCCCAATCGCGATCTCTTCTGAGCGACATCTGAGCGACGCAGTCGCGCGCTGCCCATTCGTTACGATCGACGAGAGGAATGGCAACCCAGGCTGCATCACCGCCGATCGGTCCCGCGGCGCAGAAGGCGGGGCTGAGTCCGTGGGCGGCGGCCCGGAGATCAATGCCCTGGTGGGCGCTCCCGGTGACGGTCGTCACGGTGCTGTCGGCGTTCAGCGTCTATGCGATCTGGACGGCGTTCTTCAGCGGCGGCGTGAACCAGGCGGGCCCGTACCTGTCGCCGTTCTACTCGCCGCTGTTCTGGACAACGGGTCCTATCACGCCGGCGCTGTGGGTGCTGTGGTCGCCGCTGCTCTTCCGGGCCACCTGTTACTACTACCGCAAGGCGTACTACCGCTCATTCTTCTGGGACCCGCCGGCGTGCACGCTCGGCGAGCTGCGCCATCGCACCTACCGCGGTGAGGCGCACTTCCCGCTTTTCCTGAACAACATGCACCGCTTCTTCCTGTACGCGGTGCTGATCGTCACCGGGTTCCTTTGGTACGACGTGTTCCTGGCGTTCTTCACGAACGGATGTCCCGCCGCCACCGCGGGTACGTGCACCCCCGGGCCCACGCACGTGCAGCTGGGGCTCGGTACCGGGATCATGCTGGCGAACGTCATCCTCCTATCGGGATACACGTTCGGCTGCCACTCGCTGCGTCACCTCGTCGGCGGTGGGCTCGACTGCTACGCGGTGTCGAAATCGCGCATGGCGCGGCACCGCGCGTGGAGCGTGGTGTCCGTGCTCAACGGCAAGCACGCGGTGTGGGCGTGGATCAGCATGTTCTCTGTCGTCATCACCGACATCTACATCCACCTCCTCAGGGCGGGCGTCTTCCCCGACCCGCACGTCGTGTTCTGACGCCGATGGCAGTCGAGCCCTACGACACCATCGACTGCGACGTGCTCGTCGTCGGCGCGGGCGGCGCCGGGATGCGCGCCGCCATCGCGGCCGCGGAGGCTGGATGCAGTGTCGCCGTCGTCACCAAGTCACTGCTTGGCAAGGCGCACACCGTGATGGCGGAGGGCGGCATCGCCGCGGGCCTCGGCAACGTCGACGCGGACGACAGCTGGGAGGTGCACTTCGCGGACACGATGCTCGGCGGTCAGCTGCTCAACAACTGGCGCATGGTAGAGGTGTACGCGCACGAGGTCATCGATCGTGTGTACGAGCTCGAGCGCTGGGGCGGCCTCTTCGATCGCACCGACGACGGCCGCATCATGCAACGCGCGTTCGGCGCGCATTCGTGGAAGCGGCTCGCGCACGTCGGCGACCGCACCGGTCTGGAGCTCATCCGCACGCTGCAGGACCGGATGGTGCACACCGACCGCGTCGAGACGTACATGGAGTACACGCTCACCGCACTGTTGAAAGCGGGCGATCGGGTGAACGGCGCCATCGGATACAACCGCAACGATGGGCGCTTCGTCGTATTCCGCGCAGGCGCTGTGGTGCTCGGCAGCGGTGGCTGGGGACGGATGTATCGCTACACGTCGAACTCGTGGGAGAGCACTGGCGATGGCGCCGCCATGGCGTACGACGCCGGCGCCGACCTGCAGGACATGGAGTTCGTTCAGTTCCATCCCACCGGGATGATGTGGCCCCCCGGTGCGCGCGGCATCCTCGTCACCGAGGCGGTGCGCGGCGAAGGCGGCCTGCTCTTCAACAGCGAGGGCACGCGGTTCATGCTGGAGTACGACCCGGTGAAGAAAGAGCTGTCGTCACGCGATGTGGTGGCGCGTTCGATCTACAAGGAGGTGAAGGCGGGCCGCGGGACACCGCACGGCGGCGCGTTCCTTGACGTGCGCCACCTCGGCGCGGCGCGCATCCAGCAGAAGCTGCCGTCGATGTACGAACAGTTCCATGCGCTCGCCTCGGTGGACATCACGAAGGAGCCGATGGAGGTCGGTCCGACGATCCACTACACGATGGGCGGCGTGCGGGTCGAACCCGAGACGGGCAAGACGACGCTCGACGGTCTCTATGCGGGCGGCGAGGTGGCGGCAGGGCTGCACGGCGCGAACCGGTTGGGTGGCAACTCGCTCGGCGACATCCTTGTGTTCGGCAAGCGCGCCGGTGAGGGCGCGGCCGAGTTCGCGCGCAGCAACGCAGCGACGAAGTCGGTCGACGATCAGCAGGTCGCAGCCGAGCAGCAACGGCTGTTGCGTCCACTCGACTCATCGAGTGACGGCGCGACTCCCGGCGAGAACCCGTACAAGCTGCACGAGGAGCTGCAGGCCGCGATGCAGGATGACGCGGGGATCGGGCGCAGCGAGGAATCGTTGCGACGGGCACTCGCTGCCATCCTCGAGTTGCGTGAGCGCGCCGCTCGTATTCGCGTTGGCGGTGGACGCGTGCTCAATCCCGGCTGGCACACGTGTCGCGATGTCACCAACATGCTCACCATCTCGGAGGCGATCGTGCGCAGCGCCTTCGAACGGCGCGAAAGCCGCGGCTCGCAGTGGCGCTTCGATCACACCGAGCAGGACGCCGACTTCGGCATGATCAACTTCGTCGCGCGTCGCGAGGGACCTGGCATGAAAGTCGTCGCGCAGCCGGTCGAGCCGCTGCCGGAGCGCCTGATCCCAGTGCTGCAGCGCAGCCGCTTCTATGACGCCGCGAAGCTGCCAAAAGGGCAGTTGACCAAACAACCGACGCAATCCGGAGTGAGCGCATGACAACCGTCGCATCGCAGGCGCCGCCCGAATCCGCGAAGACGGAGGACCCCGCACCCGTCGACAGCGGCATCACCGGCGAGACGCTCACGCTGCGCGTCCTCAAGGGAACCCCCGGCGCCGGTACCGAGGAAGTCGAGTACGAGGTCCCCATGGTCACCG
>JBHEMA010000110.1:0-2773 GCA_046262795.1 Candidatus Dormibacteria bacterium
GTCGACGACGACGCCGCCGTGCAGAGGAACAGCGCCACCGCAGACGCCGCTGCGGCCGCCGCTCACGGTGACCGGCACACGAGCGTCGTTGCACGCGCGGAGCACCCCGCTCACCTCCTCCACGGACTTCGGCTGGACGACAACATCGGGGCGTGCAGGCACCATGCCGCGCATTGCCCACCGCAGCGCCATCGGCCACCAGTCGCGCCCGGCATCGATGAGCGACATCGGGTCGGTGACCACGGACTCGCACGCTTCGCGCAGCCGGCGATGCACAGACTCATCAAGCGCCGCAGCTTCACCGCGCAGCCGGTCGCGTACCTGTTCGGGCGAACCCACAACCTCGATCGGCGGCGCGCTGCGGTCCACGGCCGTGCATGGTGACATCAGCCGCGCGTGGAACAATGGCGACATGTCGAAGGATCAGGACGAAGCGATCGACACATCGGACGACGCCGAGGAGTTACTCCCGGAAGACGAACCTCCCGACGAAAGCACGCTCATGGGCAAGGCAGGCGTCGAGGAGGAGGTGCTCGCCGAGCTGGCACGCGCTGAAGGCGAGCTCAACGATGCATCCGCCGAGGGCGAATCCGACTCCAGGGGCGCACAGGTCTAGCGACCCGACACCGGCGGGGGATACACCGGCAGGCCGGCGTCGCGCCACGCCTGAAAGCCGCCGATGACGTCTCCAGCGTCGTGCACACCAATGTCCTGGAGCGACGCCGCCGCGAGGCTGGATGAGTATCCCTGGTTGCAGATGAGCACGACTCGGCGATCCGCGGACCACATCTCCTCGATGCGGTAGTCGCCCGCCGGGTCGAGTCGCCATTCGAGCACGTTGCGATCGATCACGACCGCGCCGGGGATCTCACCATCACGCGACCGCTGGTCGACCGGTCGCGTATCGACGAGCAGCGCACCCTGGCCCAGCGCTGAAGCCGCCTCGGCGGGCGTGTAGCGTCGTATCCGCCGCCGCGCCTGGTCGAGCACCACTTCGAGCACGCCGAGACTCATACGACTCTGAAGCGGTGCACGTCAGCTAGCCTTGACCGCCAGAGGCCATGGTGGACCTGCCGAAGCATCCCGTTCTGCGAGGGCATCCGGTGCACGCGATGCTCACCGATCTGCCGATCGGCCTCCTGCCCGGCGCCATCGCTGCAACAGTGGCGGCCCGGGGCAAGCGGCGGCGCTCGCCGCAGAGCCGGCTCTCTGATGCGTTGACGCTCATGACATTCGCCTCGGGCGCGGGTGCTGCGGCGTTCGGGATCTGGGACTGGCTCACGATCCCGCGCGACCACGCGGCCTGGACGCCCGCGACGCTCCACGGGCTCGTCAACGCGACGGGCCTCGCAGTGCTCGGTGCCGCGGTGCTTTCACCACGCCGGCGTCTCCTCGCGCTCGCCACGGTCGGTGGCGTCACGCTCGTCGGCGCCTGGCTCGGCGGGGAGCTCGTCTTCTCCCATGGGTGGCGGGTGAAGCCTGCGGAGGAGTACGAGATCGTCGCTGAGCGCGTCCGCGCCGGCGCTGACGGAACCGCGCTGGGCGAAGCCGAGCGCGAGGTCGAGTCCTTCGAGCGGCAGAAGACCTTTCTGGCACGCTGACCGTCCCGGCAACGGACAGCGCGACTCTCACATCGTCAGGTGGTGTGCAGCCGCATGCGAATCGGTTCGTGCGGGACGAGCACGAAGATGCCGCGCGGTTCGACGGCTTCCTGGTTGGCCAGAGTCATGCGGAACCGTTGCAGCATGCGACCGATGATGATCGGCGCCTCCACAAGCGCGAAGTTGCTGCCGATGCACGTGCGCGGCCCGGCCCCGAACGGGATGTACGAGAACGGCTCGCGCTTGCGCTCCACCTCGTCGCTCATGAACCGCCGCGGGTCGAACCGTTCTGGTTCCGGCCAATAGCGCGGGTGTCGGTGCAGCGTGTACGGACTGATCGCGACCACGGAATTCGTCGGTATGTCGGTGTCGCCGATACGGTCGGGTTCCAGCGCACGACGCCCGATGATCCACGCGGGCGGATACAGCCGCATCGTCTCCTTCACGACCGCCGTGAGATACGGCAGCGAAGGGATGTCGTCGTAACCGACGGGTCTGCGGCCGACAGCGCGCGCGATCTCAGTGCGCGCTTCAGCGGCGACGTCGTCATGTGTCGCCAGCACGTACAGCGCCCAGGAGATGACGCTCGCCGTCGTCTCGTAGCCGGCGAGTGACATCGTCACCACGTGGTCTCGCAGCGCGCTCGAGGTTGACTCCGGTGAGCGTGAGGCGATGAGACCGCCCAGGAGGTCGTCGACGGGCGGGCGGTGCATCCGCTCCCCGACGATACGGGCAGCCGCGCTCCAAATATCGACCTGCGCCGCGCGGAACGGTTCGGCATTGAGATCGCACAGCACCGGCAGGGCGTCGGTGAGGAGCGCGGCGGTGTGGCGGTCCCATGCCGAGGTGTCCACGTCGAAGAGGGCCGCTGCGGTGATGCGAAAGGTCAGACATGACATCGCGAGCGAGAGATCGATCTCCGCGCCCGAGGCGACCGCGGCGTCCCACCCACGACTCATCACCTCGAAGCGCTCGGCGGTGACGCCGCCCACGTCGCGCATCCGGCGCCGCATGAAATAGGGCTGCATCAGGCTGCGCTGGCGCCGCCATGCCTCGCCTTCGCTGGTGAGCAGTCCCTCAGCGATGGTCGTGTCGAAACCCGCGTTGATGGGCGTGTCCTTCGAGTACTGCTCGGCGCGATCGACGAGCACGTGCCGCGCGTACTCCGGTCG
>JBHEMA010000111.1:0-17724 GCA_046262795.1 Candidatus Dormibacteria bacterium
GCCGCACACACACTCGGCCCGCTGCAACCGCACAACGGTGCCTGCCTCTTACCGAACCCGCCCGAGGGTCTCTGTGATGACAAGTCGACGGGTGCCCCATCGCCCGCGGCGGGAACGAGCAACGCCCCGCAGGCGCAACCAGGTTCGTGGTCGATCGTCAACTCGCCGAATCTCACGGGCGCGTGGCGCGACACGTTGACCGGCGCCTCGTGCATCTCATCGACAGACTGCTGGGTCGCCGGTGAGAGGCGCAGCGCAACCGACTACTCGCACGCCCTGACGGCGCAGTGGGACGGAACGTCATGGCACCTCGTTGATGCACCGGATCCGCCGGGCGCATTGAACACCTCGCCGAGCGGCATCGCCTGCGCCTCGAGCTCCACGTGCATCACCGTGGGGCTCTACTCCGTCACCGGCGGAGGCAGCGCTCCCTTCAGCGAAGGATGGGACGGCTCGAGCTGGTCGCTGCTGAACACCCCGATTCCCACCGGCGAGCAATTCGGTGGGTTCCGCGGTGTCGCATGCGCCGGCAGCGACGACTGTCTTGCCGTCGGATGGTCCTACGCCGGCGGCAACAACACGACGCTCACCGAGCACTGGGATGGATCCGCATGGACCGTGGTCGCGGCGGTCGCCGATGCGCAGTTCAACGGCATCAGCTGCGGCATCGGCGGATGCTGGGCTGTCGGTACCACAGAACCGGCCTCGGGATCTCCACAACCGTTTGCTGCACAGTGGAACAGCACAGCGCAGTCGTGGTCGATAGCGAGCGTGCAAGCACCACCCGGTGATCAGTCGGCCGAGCTCGACGGCGTCGCCTGCGCAGCGGCAACGGTGTGCTGGGCTGTGGGCAAGGTGCAACCGCTGTTCGCTCCCGGCTTCACGCCACTCATGGAGCAGCTCAGCGGCGGGGCATGGTCGGTCGCGCCCGGTGGCGTCCCACCGTCGACGCTTGGCGGACTCAGCGGCGCCGCGTGTGTCTCCGCGTCGTCGTGTTACGCGGTGGGGTCCACGACGTCGAGCGGAGGCACGGCACCGCTCATCGAGCAGTGGAACGGAACGCTGTGGACCGAGTCATCCGTGGCAGCGCCTTCCGGCGCTGCAACCAGCGGCCTTGCTGCAATCTCATGCACCAGCGACTGCTGGACGGTCGGTGATGCGCAACCGTCCACGACGTACATCGAGGCGCTGCTGTACCGCTTGAACGGATCGACCTGGGGCCAGTCCTCGTTCCCGCCGTCCATTGGTACGAATGTGAACACGCTCGGTGGCATCAGCTGCCTGTCGAGCTTCGTCTGCGTCAGCGTCGGCTCACACACCGACGGTCAGTTTGCGGAGACGTTAGTCGAAGCCTGGAATGGGGACGCCTGGACGATCGTGCCGTCTCCAAGCGTGAACGGCCTTGACAACTTCCTCGACGGTGTGTCGTGCGTCAGCACCACCGCATGCTGGGCGGTTGGTGACGCGCAGAACGACAGCGGCTCGACTGCGCAGCCGCTCATCGAGTCGTGGAACGGGACGGCATGGACAACCGGCTCCGCGCCGGCGCCAACCGGGGCGCAGGTCACGCTGCTGACCGGTGTTGCATGCGTATCCATGACGGATTGCTGGGCGGTTGGGTACTCGTTCGTCGGCGGCACGACGGTGACAGGACCCGCCGCCGCGACCACGCTCACCGAGCATTTCGACGGCACGTCGTGGTCCATCGTCTCGTCACCCAACGGAAGCCCCGGCAACAACTCGGTGCTGGAGTCGGTGACGTGCGTGACGAGCGCCGACTGCTGGGCTGTTGGATTCAGCGTCGGAAACACGAGCGCCGCGAGCGGGCTTGTCGAACGGTGGAACGGATCGCAGTGGCAGGTGGCATCGTCCGAACAGTCAAGCGGCAGCGACAACGCCGGGCTCTTCGGTGTCACGTGTGCCGACGCAACGCACTGCTGGGCAGTCGGCTACTCGTACACGACGGGAACCAAGAACTTCTTCACGTGGATTGAACAATGGGACGCGGCCGCGGGCGCGTGGGCGAGAGTTCCATCGCCGAATCCAAGCCCACTCCCGGTGGACGCGTTGTTCTCGGTGAGCTGCATCAGCGACAACGACTGCTGGTCGGCGGGAACCTATGGCAGCAACGGCCTCATCTACGAAACACTGACGCTTCACTGGGACGGGACCACCTGGGGCTGGGTCGACTCCCCGAACCCGGGTGATCAAGGCCAGTCGCTGTCCGCAGTCGCGTGCCTCAACTCCGGGCAATGCTGGACCGCGGGCAACTACAACGACGAAACCGACGGCACGCTGCAGACGCTGGTCGAGACGAATGGGGCCACGGCGCCGGTGGGCGTACCGGAAACGCCGTGGACTGTGCTCCTTGCACTGCTGGGAACAGCAGTGGCGTGCTACGCGGGAGCTCGGGCGCGCAGCAAAAGACGCTTGAACGCGTAGAGATACGGCTGCCGACGTCCGAGCGTCCCCAGGAGCCGTTCGCGATAGCGGCGCACGTACTCTTCGAACATCGCCGCGGGCATGCGGACCTCGTAGTCGGTGAGCAGCGTGCCGCGGACCCACTCGACGACATCGCTAGACGATGCGAGCTCGTGCGGGTACACCTGCAAGCGCACGTGGATATCGCGAAAGCCGAGCGCGTAGAGCAGCTCTGCGTATTCCTCTGCTTTCAAAACGGGCGCGACACGCGTATAGCCGCCGGTCGCCTCGCTGAATGGCTGCTCCAAGGCGGTTGAAGCTGCAGTGGTGTGCGACGGGTGGTCGAAGTTCGCCGGCATCTGCACCGCGAGTGTGCCCTCGGACGCAACCAGACCGCGCAGGCGGCGGAAAAGTGCATGGTGGTCGTCGATCCATTGCAGTGCCGCATTGCAGAAGACGACGTCGAACGGCGCGTCGGGTTTCCACCCACGCATGTCGGCAAGGACGAAACCGAGACCCGGCTCGTCAAGGCTGCGAGCGCGCTCGAGCATGGCCGGTGATGAGTCGACACCGACCGTTGCCTCGGCGTTGAGCGTGCGATGCAGCTCACGAGTGAGGCGGCCCGTGCCACAGCCGAGATCAACCGCGCGTCGCACCGGACGTTGCTCGACGAGCTGCAGCAGGTCGTAAAAGGGCTGCTCTCGCTCCGGACGGAACTTCTCGTACCGCTCCGGGCTCCAGAGGTCTGCGGTCAGTTCGCGCGCGTTCCTGTGAGCGGTGCGTCGGCAACCGGCATGCCAAGGTCCGCCAGCATCGCGAGGTCTGCCTCTGCGCTGCGTCCCAGCGTCGTGAGATAGTTGCCGACGATCAAACCGTTGACCCCCGCGAGCATCCCATACGCCTGCAGATCGCGCAGCACGATCTCGCGACCACCGGCGTAGCGCAGCACGGCGTCGGGATTGATGCAGCGGTACACGGCTACGCATCGCAGCGCTTCGAGGGGACGCATCAGCGGGGACAGCTGCATCGGTGTTCCCGGCCGCGGATTGAGGAAGTTGCACGGAATCTCGTGCGTCTCCAGATCGCGCAGGACGAACGCAAGGTCGAGCCGGTCGCTCCAGGTTTCGCCCATGCCGAAGATGCCGCCGCTGCACAGCTCCATGCCGGCGACGCGGACGCGACGGCACGTCTCGACGCGGTCATCGAAGGAGTGAGTCGTGCAGATCTGCGGAAAAAAGCGTGGGCCGGCCTCGAGGTTGTGGTTGTACCGATGCACCCCCGCCTCGGCGAGACGCTCAGCCTGTCCGTCCTTCAACAACCCGAGTGATGCGGCAACCTCGATGTCGACACTCTCGCGAATCGCGTGCGTCGCTTCGATGACGGCGCGCATCATCCGTTCGTCCGGTCCGCGCACCGCGACCACGATGCAGAACTCTGTGCCGCCGAGCTCGCGGGTCTGCCTCGCCAGCTGAACCAGCTGATCGGCGGGAAGCATCGGCTCGCGCACGACATCCGTGTGATATCGCGCCGACTGCGAGCAGAAGACGCAATCCTCCGGACAGCCGCCCGTCTTTGCGCTGATGATCGATTCAACTTCGACGGCGAGGCCCATACGCTGAACGCGAACGCGATGGGCGAGCGCGAAGAGGTCGGGCAGCTCCTCATCGGGAAGCGCCACCAGACGCTCGGCGAGGGCACGGTCGATGAGTGCGCCGTCGTCGAGCAGCACTCGTTCCGCGTCATGGATGACGGACACCGCTGTCTGCATGGACCGGCAGGATACCGTCCGTGTGATGCGGCGAGGCGTGCGCACACTGGCAGTCGACATCGGCGCCCTACGGGCGTCGCCTCCGTTCCGGCGGCTGTTCATCGGGCAGCTGGTGTCGCTCATCGGGCGGCAGATCACCGTCGTCGCGGTGCCGTACCAGGTGTACCTGCTCACGCACTCGCCGTTCGCTGTCGGTGCGCTCGGTTTGGTGCAAGCCGTGCCACTCGTCGTGTTCTCGGTGGCGGCCGGCGCGGTGACCGACCGATTCGACCGGCGCCTCATTCTCATCGTGGCGCAGCTCTGCTTGGCCGGATGCTCGGCGCTGCTGCTGATGCTGGCGCTGTTGCAGGCAACACCGCTGCCGGCCATCTACGCCGTGGTGGGCCTCGCCGCATCATTTGCGGCGGTGTACTCGCCGACGAGCACGGCGGTGATCCCGCGGCTCGTCGACCGCGAGCATCTCGCCGGCGCGCTCTCGTTGAACATCGTCATGTTCCAGACGAGTCTCATCGTCGGACCGGCGATCGGCGGAATCATCATTGCTGCGTTCGGCCTGCCGGTTGCGTACGCCGCCGACGTGGTGACGTTCGCCGCATCGTTGCTTGCAGTTGCGCTGCTCCCGGCGCAACCGCCCGCGGGCGAGCGACGTGAAACGCCGTTTGCTGCGATCAAGCGCGGCCTGTCATTCACGCGTCGGCAACCGGTGATCCTCGGCGGATATGCCATGGATCTCGCCGCAATGATCTTCGGAATGCCGCGGGCACTGTTTCCCGTGCTGGCGGCGGTGACGTTTCACGTCGGCCCGACGGGACTCGGATTGCTCTACGCAGCGCCGGGCTTTGGCGCCGTGCTCGCCGGATTGACGACCGGTTGGATCTCGCGCGCGCAGCGTCTCGGGCGAATCATCGTGCTGATGATCGCCGTCTGGGGCGTGGCGGTCATCGCCTTCGGGCTTGCCACCGCACTCTGGCTCGGGCTGCTGTTGCTGGTCGTCGCTGGTGCGGCGGACAGCTTCAGTTCGGTGTGCCGCAACACGATCATGCAGACGCTGACACCAGAGGAGTTGCGCGGACGCGTCACCGCGCTCTACTACATGGTGGTCGTCAGCGGCCCATATCTCGGTGATCTCGAAGGTGGCGGCATCGCTTCACTGACCACGGCACAGATCTCGGTGGTGAGTGGCGGCGTGCTGTCCATACTGGGGCTCGCCGTGGCGGCAGTCGCGTTCCCCGCTGTGTGGCGCTACCGTTCGAGCAGCGCGCAACCGGCCGCTGAGCACCTGGAGGAGGAGACCGCATGATCCAGACGCACGAGTCCACCGACGCCATCCAGGTGGTGCGCCGCTTCAACGAGGCGTTCGGCCGCGGTGACGTCGACGCCGTGATGGCGCTGATGACCGACGACTGTGTCTTCGAGAACACGTCGCCGTCGCCGGACGGTGAGCGCTGCGCGGGACAGCAGGCGGTGCGTGCCTTCTGGGATCAGTTCTTCAGCACCACCGACAACCCGCACTTCGAGGCCGAGGACGAGTTCGGTGCCGGTGACCGCGTCACCGTCCGCTGGCGCTTCACGTGGGGGAGCGACGGCACCGCCGGCCACGTTCGCGGTGTCGACATCTTCCGCATTCGCGACGGCAAGGTGGCGGAGAAGCTCGCCTACGTGAAGGGCTGACGGACGACCGATGGCGGAAGTGCCTGACGGTGGTGCACCGACACCCGCGCTCGCAGAGTGCCCGCATTGCGGCGAGCGCGTACCCCTGGGCGCGTTCTGTGGCAACTGCGGCGCGAGCCTGACGGATCGGCCCGGGAAACGGCGATTGCACGTGTACGCTGCGGCGCCGAACGAGCACGTCGCGCGGCCGTCGGTCATCACGACGCTGTTCCCGCATCTGCCGCATCGGCACGCGCATCTCTTCAGTGAAGCCCTCTTGATCGGCGTGCTCATCGTGGTGCTCCTCGCCGCCTTGCAGCTGTACACCTCGGCGCTGATCGCAGCGTCCCTGCTGCTGCCGATTCTGTACATGCTCTACCTCTACGAGGTCGAGGTGTACGAGAACGACGCCGTCGTCGTCATCGGCGCCACGTTTGTCACGGGCGCGGCGCTCGGCACGGGATTCGCCCTGCTCAGCGGCCACCTGATCACCGGCACGATCAACGGGACGCAACAAGGACCGCTCATCTCGGGAGTCGCGGTCCCACTGATCGTGCAGCTGCTGATGCTTGCCGGTCCGGTGTCGCTCTTGTTGCTGCGCAGCCATTTCGAGGAGACACTCGACGGACTCACGTTCGGGGTCACATCGGCACTCGGTTTCACCCTCGCGTTGGTGATCGCCGGCAACTGGCACACCTTCACCGGGCCGCTGCAGGGAACAGGTGCCGTGTCGGCGCAAGCGATCCTGCGCTTGCTGCGCGCCGGGGTTCTCGTCGCGATCGTCAACGGGTGCACCACCGGAATGATCACGGCAGTGCTCTGGTTCGAGCACCACGGACGCTCGCAGCGGCGTCACGCATACAGCTGGCGCGGACTGGAGGCGACAGCGCTCGTGGCGTTCGGCGCGCAGGTGGTGCTGGGTCTCGCGTCCTACTTCATCGGCAACCTGCTCGGACTCGTGCTGCTCTGGGCATCTGCCGCCATTGGGCTGCTTGTGTGGCTGCGCGTGCTGCTGCATCACGCACTGCTCGACGAGGGAACCGGTGTGATCGGCGAAGCGTCGGCGTGTTCCGAATGTCACCGGCTCGTGCCGACGATGAACTTCTGTCCGGCGTGCGGCGTGCACCGATCGGCGAGCCCGAAGCGGGCGCGTCCTGTGGAACAACGCGTCGAGCGTGCGCCGTCGCATGGTTGACCAAATCGCCGGCTACTGTGGGCGCTGCGGCATGCCGTTCACCGCAGCGTCGGGCGCCTTCTGCGCCCGGTGCGGCAATGCGCTGGTGGCGCCGCCTCCGGTCGCCTTCGGGTACAGCTACCCCGTCATGCCGCCGGCAACCGTGCCGGCTGCGCAGACGAGGCTGCCGCGACGGCGACTGCTCGTCATCGGTGGTGCAACGCTTGCTGTGGTCGTCGTTGTCGTGACGCTCGTCGCGGTCGTGGTGCGACCGGGCAGCAAACCATGTGGTTTCTACTGCGGACCGGTGACAGGACAGCCGCTCGTGTCGTCGACCATCTACGCGAACCAGAAGTGGGGATACAGCGTGGAGTACGACAAGGCGGAGCTGAGTCTCGCGAAGCAGGATGACAACGGCGTCCAGTTCGATTCGGCAAAGGCAGACGGGTCACTCGTGTTCACCGCAACCGCGGGTGGCGACGTCGGCGGCGCCAATCAGCGTGCGTACAACGGGCTCGACACATCCGCCTTCCAGAACCTGCAGAGCATAGGACCCGTGCGGGGTGCCGAGATCGGTTTCGTCAACGGTCAGGGCACCGCGTACCAGGGTCAGTTCTCTGCGCCCAGCAGCAGCGCATCGGAGCCGGTCGGCCTGGTCATCTTCTCCGCCACCCGGGGCGGTGTGACGATCACGGTGACCGCGTTCAGCGCTGCAGCCTCCGACAACGACGTGCAACCGTACGGTTTGGCACTCGGCGAGGACTTCGATTTCGCCGTCTCGCACACGATGTGGAAGGGACAGCAGTGAACCGGCGTGCGTCGCTCCTCTTCGCGGGTGCCGCCGTGGCCGCTGCGACCGCATGCGGCAGCTCCGCCGCTCCCGCGACGAGCAACGAGCAGGGGGCGTCGCGACTCGTCACCACGGCGAAGCATCCCGACATCGGATACGCGATCGCGCACGGCACCGACCTCGGACCGCTGCCACCATCGACGCTCCTGCAGCTGACGCTCGGTTTGCGCGGACGAGATCCGCAGGGGCTCGACGCGTTGCTCGCGTCAGGCAAGCACGTGACGCCCGCCGAGTACGCACGACGTTTCGCGCCCGACGCGGGCGTCGTCGGCGATGCGGAGCACGTGCTGCAGCAGGCCGGCATCACAGCACGGTGGGAGGGCGGCGACACCATGAGCGCGCACGGCAGCGTGGCAGCCGTCGACGCGCTCCTCGCCGTGCGCATCGACAACCGCGTGGGCCCCGACGGCGTGCGCTTCTACGCACCGCAACATGACCCACCAGTGCCGGAGTCGCTCGCGACCGCTGTCAACTCCGTCAGCGGCCTCACCAAATACCCGCGCGCCAGCGCCGCGGACATTCCGTCGCCGAAGGGGATCTCGCCGTCCGATGCGCTGACGTTCTACGACATCGACCCGCTGCGCAGCGCAGGGCTCGACGGCACCGGGATCACCGTCGCGTTCGTCGAGATCGACGAGTTCGATCCGGCGATGCTCGACCGTTACCGTGAGCGCTTCCACATCAGCGCGCCATTCAACGTGCAGGTTGCGACCCGGACGGCCGGCCGGCCGATGACCGAGCAGGGCGAGGCCGACCTCGACCTCGAGATCGTGCACGCAATTGCGCCGGGTGCCAAGGAGGTCGTGTACTACGCCGCGGCGGACCAGGTGCCGACCGCGGAGGCGCAGATGTACCACGACTTTCCCAACGGCGCCATCGAGAGCAAGAGCGTCGGTGGTTGCGAGGCGCCGGGTTCACAGAACGCGAATGACGCGAAGACGCTGGGTGATCTGCAGCGCGCGGCATCGGCCAAGGGCTGGAGCATCTTCGTCGCAAGCGGTGACCGCGGTGCCTTCGACTGCGCGCCTGACGGTGATTTCAACGATGTCGCCGCAGACCTCGACGGCGGCATCCCGTACATCACGTCGGTCGGTGGCACGCTCGCGTTTCTCGCGACCAACAGCAGCTATTACAAGGAAGCGGCGTGGGGCGAGCCCATCGAGCAGTGGGGCAGTGGTGGCGGTCTCTCCGAGTACTGGGCAGCGCCCAGCTGGCAGCAGGGACCTGGCGTGCAGAACCAGTACTCGAACGGTTCGCGCGAGACGCCGGACGTGAGCGCCGACGCCGACCGTCAGTCCGGATGGGACATCTTTCTGCAGGGCGGCGAGCACAAGGTCGGCGGCACGTCAGCAGCCGCACCGCTCTGGGCGGCGTGCATGGCGCTTATCGACCAAGACCTGACGCAGAAGCACCTGCCACTCGCGGGCTTCGCCAACCCGGCGCTGTACACGTTCGCGCAGAACCCGGCCGGGATTCCGGTACCGGGCCCGTATCACGACATCACCACGGGGACGAACCTCAACTACCCGGCGACACCCGGATACGACCTCGCCACGGGGCTGGGCAGCCCCGACATCGGTGCGCTCACGACCGATTTCGAGTGGTACGAGCGCAATCATGCCGCTGGCTGAGGGGCCATGCGTGGCTGTACGCGTGTCCGCTCGCTCAACAGTCCTCGGCGAGCTCCGCTCGCCTGCGGAACTCGCCGCGAACACGTGTACAGCCACGCATCGCCCCTCAGCCAGGACCTGTTGCTTTAGGGCGGCGAAGCGTCTTTGAAGATCGTCTTGTGCCCGAGGTCCATGCCGATCGAGTTGACGAACGTCTGAAACTCGTCCGATGGCGCGAAGAGATTCACGATCACAGCGTTGAGACTGCCGTCCGACGCGCGCGACACGCCGGCGATGTAGAAATCGATTGCCTGGAACGCGGGACCGCTCGTCGGTGAGACCGTGGCGCAGATGGCGGTGCCGTCGGCGGGGATCTGTCCGCCCGACCCCCGGACGACATCGTTTTCAGTCGATGTGCCCGAGCAGACATGCGCGCCCGGATCGAGGTTCGCCTGGTCCTGCTGTAACAGCGTCTGGTCGAGCTGCTTGTTCGTCGTCCCGGACGGCAGACTGGTGACGCCGACGATGATCAGGCCGTCGCCGCTCTTCTGCTTCATGGTCACGTGATCCGACGAGTTCTCCTCGATGTTGTAGCCCGACGGCACGAACACCGTCGCGAACGGCGTGTCGATGGTGCTCGCAGCGCCGCCACCACCACCATTGGTGGGCGCTGACGTCGGTGTCGGGCGCAGCGTGGGCGCGGTCGAGGGTGCCGGTGACGTCGTCCCCGTCGTCGTGTGCGGCGGTGCTGTTGCCACGGTGGGTGAGCCACGCAGCAGCACGAACGCAACCGCACCACCGCCGAGCAGCACGATCGCCGCGATCACGATGCCGATGATCAGCGCGTGCGACGTCTTGTGCTCCGCCGTGCCCGGTGCAGGCGGCGGCAGAAACGCACCCTGACCCTGCCCGAAGCCCGGCGGCACAGCGTCGCCTGCGCTCGGCAGCGGCGGCGCGGCAGCTGCGGTCCATGACGGTGGCGTTGTGGCCGTCGGTGGTTGCGGCGATCCGGGCGCCGTCGTAACCGGCGGGGCCGCCGCGGCGGTGCCCGCTATCGGCGCAGTCGGCACAGAACCGGGTATGTCGGGCGATTGCGTGGCAGCGCCCGGGAGCGATGCGCCGCACTTCGTGCAAAACGTGTTGTTGTCCGCATTGGCGCTGCCGCAGTTGGGACAGAGGACGTCCGGCATCACGCTGACTCCTGAGTCGTCGGCGTCGCCGGCGTTATCGGTGTGGGCGAAGGCGACGGCGACGCCGTCGCACTGCGCCGCGGCGCCGCCGAGAGCGCGACGCCGCAGTTGGGACAGAAGCCCGCAGCCACGATGTGACGGTGGCAGTTGGGACACACCACCGGACGGAAACCGAGGTCGCGAGCCTCTTCCAGCAGCACGTGGTGCAGCAGGAAGCGGATGTACACGAGCAGCAGCGCAATCACCGCCGCCTGGTAGATGAGCACCACGAGCTGCCCGACCCCCGCGTTGGTGAGCAGCTGTCCGACGGTGTAGAACAGCAGCGTCGCGACGAGCGCCGCGGGAATGCCGTACGTCGACAGCGTCCGCGCGCGTGCACCGGTGCGCGAGCGCCAGACGCTTGCCGTGATCGCACCTGCAGCACTGCCGTGCAACAGCGGGATGAGCACCGCAATCGGGATCACGGTGAACATCCAGGACCCGGGCTGCACCCGGACCGGAATCGTGTTGAACACACTCGAATAGCGCACGAGCGTCTCCGCGATCGTGAACCCGAGGCCGGAGGCGACACCAAAGACGAGACCATCGACCGTCTCCTCGAAGCCGCGGCCGCGCAGCAGAAACGCCGGCAGCGGCATGACGATGAGCTGGATGATCGGCACCACGAGCGAGTAGCCGATCTGCACGGTGCCGCCGCGCGGTGTGTCGGTGCCGAGTATCGCGTTGGCGACGATCGTCACCAGCAGACCGAGCAGCAGCCCGCCGACCAGCGTGACGCTGAGCACGAGGGCAGGCTGGTCGCGATACACCTCGCCCTCGTACAGGTAGACGAGGTAGAGCACGGGGATGAGGAAGACCGCCGCAACGATGGCCGCGATGACCACACCGGCGGCGACCAGGGCCGCAATGACGACAAAGCCGATGAGAAAGGCGTAGCGGAACTCGTGGAGCTTGCCGTGGCCGAGGTGCGGGAGCAGCGTCGAGAAGATCGACGGCTGAGCCACGTGCTCGCCGGGATTGGCGGCGAAGTGGTGATGCCGGTCCTGCGGGTCGCCCGCCATCAGCGCCGACTGCTGATGCGCACCACAGTTGGTGCAGAAGACCCCTTCCGGCACCTGCTTCCCGCAGTGATCACAAACCACCCGATGTGTCCCTCCGTGCCGTCCGTGAACGCTGGCCGCGCAAGTGTAGTGGGAGATCAGCGGCTCTGTGTGAATGGAGACCTCGGCGTGTCGCCCTGGGCGTTCACGTCATGACCGGGGGCATGCGGCGGGATTCCCCCCGCATGTATCGTCCCGAGAGCGTGAGCGTGCTGGAAGCGACCGATGTGGGCCAGATGCCGCAGCTCGGCGACGTACCCGAGCGGATGCGCGCGATGCTCATCCGGCCCGAACGGTACGGTGATCCGCGCACGGCGTTCGCCGAAGAGTTGATCGAGACACCGCGGCCGCGCGCCGGCGAGGTGCTCGTCTACGTCATGGCCGCGGGCGTGAACTACAACAACGTCTGGGCCGCGCTCGGCCGTCCTGTTGACGTCGTCAAGGCGCGCCAGAAGGCGGGAGAGCCCGAACCGTTTCACATCGGCGGCAGCGACGCATCGGGCATCGTGTGGGCGGTTGGCGACGGCGTCACCAATGTCAAGGTGGGTGACCACGTGGTCGCCCATTGCGGCGTGTGGGACAGCGTCAACGATCCCTGGATCGTCAATGGCGGCGATCCCATCGTCGCGCCGAGCGCGCGCATCTGGGGCTACGAGACGAACTGGGGCAGCTTTGCGCAATACACGCGCGTCCAGTCGCATCAACTGCTGCCGAAGCCGCCGCAGCTGAGCTGGGCCGCCGCCGCGGCGTACATGCTCGTCGGTGCGACCGCATACCGCATGCTGTGCGGCTGGCCGCCACACACCGTCGCGAAGGACGACGTCGTGCTCATCTGGGGTGGGTCAGGCGGCCTGGGGTCGCAGGCGATTCAGATCGCGCGCGCGAAGGGCGGCATCCCGGTTGCGGTGACGTCGGGGGACGAGCGCGGTGAGTTCTGCGTCAAGCTCGGCGCCAAGGGATACATCGACCGGCGCAACTTCGATCACTGGGGCGTCATTCCCGACTGGCGCGACGACGCAGCCTTCGCTGAATGGACCGCGGGCGCGCGCGCGTTCGGGAAGGCGTTGTGGGACGTGCTCGGTGAGCGGCGCAACCCGCGCGTCGTGTTCGAGCATCCGGGTGAGAGCACCATTCCGACGTCGATCTTCGTGTGCGACAACGGCGGCATGGTCGTCATCTGCGCCGGCACGACCGGTTATCACGCGGCGGTGGACCTTCGCTATCTCTGGATGCGCCAGAAACGGCTGCAGGGGTCGCACTTCGCCAGCGACGAGCAGTGCGCTGCGTTCAACGACATGGTCGCGCGCGGTGAGGTCGATCCGTGTCTCTCACGCACCTTCGCGTTCAACGATGTCGGCGAGGCGCACCAATTGATGATGGAGAACCGTCATCCGGTGGGCAACATGGCGGTGCTCGTCGGCGCACGTGACGCCGACCAGGTGGACGCGTAGCGGTCGCGACCGAGCGTCCACAGCGTCACCGCGAGCAGCAGCGTCGACCAGACGAAGAGCTCACCGACGCGAAGGACCACCGGCGTCATCTGCGCGGTGAATGTGAATTGCACCAAGGGCACCGCCAACCAGAGCACGACGATCGTCCAGGGATTCGCGAGTGAGCGACGGTGTCCGCGCGAGAAGAGACCAAGCTCGACGAGCGACCACGCGACTGCAGGCGCGATCATCACGTCGTCGTAGAGAAAGGCGTGCGGTGACACCAGCACGCTGAGCACCGTCGCTGCGGCGAATCCGGCACTGAGCAACGCCGGGTTGTGGTGCACGCGCCGGCCGATGACCGCGCAGGCGACGAGCAGCAGTGCTGCCGCAGCGAATCCCACTGGATAGGTGAGCAGGCCGTCGTTGAACCAGGTGCTCGGCAGCGCCAGGATGCCGGCGCCGCCGCGTTCGCTCGAGACGACATTCGACTGCACCGCACCGTGCACGAACGCAGCCGCACCAGCGATGCCGACGAGCCCGACGAATGCAGCTGCGGCTGCGGCGATCGCTGCACCGGCGCCGAGCAGCGCGCGCCGGTTTCCCCACGCGCCGATGAAGACGAGCAACCCGATGGCGAGGTGCGGTTTGGCCAGTGCCGCTGTGCCCACGATCCATGCGGCGCCGGAGGCATGGCGGCCGCGGCTCCAGCACCGGTACGCCATGGCGACGCCCAGCGCGTTGAAGCCGGGCCACTGTCCGACCGCGATGAGGTTGCCGGTTCCCGCCGCGGCGACGCCGATTCCCACCATGGCTAACGCCGCGAGACGGGTCACGCGCGAGCGGCGTCGCGCCTCTCGGACGACGACCGCGACGGCGCCGACGACCAGGAGCAGCTGCAGCGCGGCCCAGACGTCGAAGGCGTCGCTGACGGAGAGCAGCGTCAGCGGCGCCGCGGAGAGCGCGCCGAGCGCCACCACCTCGAAGGGGAACACCAGAGGATCCGGGGCGAGCAGCCGGTTGCCGATCGAGGCCTGGAGCGAGAGGTCGTAGATCCGCTGGGCCTCGCCGAGGCGCACGATCGTTGCCCCGACGTAGGTGGAGCTGAAGTCCGTCGTCGCCCGGGACCGCGGCGCCAGCGACGCCACATGGCCGACGTACGAGCCGACGAGCGCGGCGGTGATCGCGATGACGCACAGCTCCCGCCATTGACGGATGACCGCGTTCATCCAGCGCTTCGCCATCCCGGCCACTCTGTCACCGGCCCACGGTGTGCACCGCTCGCGTCACTCAGCCGCGAAAGATTCTTGAAAGGTCGTTCGTTATGGAAAGGCAGGAAGGGAAGGCAAGAGCCCCGGCGCGTCGGCTTGCGACGCGTCGGGGTGCGCCTTCCTCTGTTGCAACGCGTCCAGCCCCGCCGTGGCGAGCGAAGCCAGGCGCGGCGGCCGCAACACGGCAAGCTCGACGCGACGTCCGCTCGCGAGCCAGCCGACCTCTGCGTCGTCGACCGCCGGGTTCAAGTCGCGCGGGAGCCGGGCGGGCGCGCCTTCCAGCTCCTGGAAGCCGGTGCCGTCCACCCAGCGCGGTCGCAGACCGGCGTCGAGAACGTTCGCTCCCTGGTCACTGAGCTCGAGCGGCAGCGCGCAGCCTCGGGGTGAAGCGTCGTGCAGCGCGACCACGTCGCGACCCTTCAGCCCGACGGCGCGCGCTCGCCCGAGCACGCCGACGCCCTCCATCCCCGCGAGCGAACTGTTCGCGCCGAGTGCCGCGGCCGACTCATCGGTGTCGCACACGACCACGGGTCCGGTGGTGGGCAGCGATGCCGCACGCCAGCCGCCGACGTCGATCAGCGCGGGGAGCATCAGCTCGCGAAGGAGCCGCTCGAACGCGGCGTACGAGATCGCGAGCACGCGTCCTGATGGCGGGCGGTAGCGGAACCGGGCCACGGCACCCGTGATCAGCACGAGCCCCGCGAGCGCGAGCAGTGTCACGAACGCGACGGGGACGCGCAGCAGGATGAACGCGACGAGCACGAGCAGGACGCCGAGTGCGAGCAGCCCGTTGGCGGCGCCGCGCGAGTGCGGCGTCTCGGCAGCGGCGCAGGTGGCGTAGTACAGCTGCCGCGGCGTGTATCGCCATCCACCGTCACCGAGCGCTGAAGCCGTGCGCTGGATCAATTCGGTCGTGACCGGCAGCGACACCCGGTCAGTATGCTCACTGCATGGTCACGGAGCGGCTGCCGCTTCGGCACGACACGGAACCGGATTTCGCGGACGCGCTGCTCGAGTGGCAGGAGCAGCGGCTCCGGCCGGCACAGGCGAAGGGTGAGCGCAAGCCATCGTTCGAAACCGAAAGCGGTGTTCCGATCAAGGCGCTGTACACGGAAACCGACCTCGACCACCACGACGCGCTGCACGACGAAGGCTTTCCCGGTGAGCCGCCGTACACGCGCGGCATCCAGCCGACGATGTACCGCGGGCGCATCTGGAGCATCCGCCAGTACGCGGGATACGGGACCGCGCGCGACGCCAACGAGCGGTTCCGCTACCTGCTGACGCACGGGCAACCGGGTCTTTCCGTCGCCTTCGATCTGCCGACGCAGATGGGCCTCGACAGCGACGACCCGCGAGCCGCGGGTGAAGTGGGCCAAGTCGGTGTCGCGATCGACTCGGTGCACGACATGGAGGAGCTTTTCGCCGAGATCCCGCTTTCGCAGGTGAGCACCTCGATGACGATCAACGCCCCCGCGGCGGTGCTCGTGGCGATGTATGTCGTGGCCGCCGAACGGCAGGGTGTGCCCAACAACGCGGTGCAGGGCACCGTGCAAAACGACGTGCTCAAGGAGTACATCGCCCGCGGCACCTTCATCTATCCACCAAAGCCGTCGTTGCGTCTCGCGGCCGACCTGATCGCGTGGTGCACGCGCAACGCGCCGAAGTTCAACCCCATCTCGCTCTCCGGCTACCACATCCGCGAAGCGGGCAGCACCGCACCGCAGGAGATGGCCTTCGCCGTCGCGAATGCGTGCGCCTACGTGCAGGCGGCGATCGATCGCGGCGTCGCCGTCGACGACTTCGCGCCGAAGCTCTCCTGGATCTTCAACACGCACATAGACTTCTTCGAGGAGATCGCGAAGTACCGCGCCCTGCGGCGCATGTGGTCCGCGATCATGCGCGACCGCTTCGGCGCCCGCGATCCGCGCTCGCTCATGCTGCGCACGCACACGCAGACGGGGGGTTCGACGCTCACGGCGCAGCAGCCGGAGAACAACATCGTGCGTGCAGCAGTGGAGGCGCTCGCGGCGGTGCTCGGCGGCGTGCAGTCGCTCGCGCTCTCGTGCTACGACGAGGCGCTGTCGATTCCGACGGAAAAGGCGCAGCGCATCGCCGTGCGCACGCAGCAGATCATCGCCGAGGAGATCGGCGTCACGAACACTGTCGACCCCATGGCGGGCTCGTACTACGTCGAGTGGCTCACCGACGAGCTCCTCGCGCGAGCGAGTGACCTGTACGAGGACGTCGAAGGCCGCGGTGGGGCGGTTGCGTGCATCGAATCCGGCTACATGCAGCGGCTCATCCAGGACGAGGCGTATCGTGCCGAGCAGCGGGTCGCCTCCGGCGACAAGGCGATCGTCGGCGTCAATCGTTACACGGAGACGGAGGAGCCGGAACCGCCGTTGCTGTTCCGTCCCGATGAGCGGGCGATGAAGGAGCAGGCATCGCGGCTGGAGCAGCATCGCAACGCCCGCGATGCCTCCGCAGCGACGCAGACCCTGACGCGCCTGCGCGCGGCTGCTGAGGGTGACGCGGATCTGATGCCGGCGATCCTCGCCGCCGTGCGCGCCGAGGCCACGCTCGGCGAGATCTGCGCGACGCTGCGCGACGTCTTCGGCGATTACCACCCGCCAGCGTCGATCTGAGCTCTTGCTGCGCCGCCTCCGCGGAGACCCGCGGCCCGTCATCGTGGCCGTCGTCGCCATCGCGATCATGGGCGCGTTCTTTGTTGTGGTGGCAACGCTGTTCGCAACCTCGGGATCGGCAACAGCGGATCTCGGCGGCGCGCTCCCGACAGCCGCGACGGTGGGGCGCAACCTCGAGGTGGACGTCGGCTACGACAACACTGGTAATGGCGTGATCAACTCGACGTGCATCCTCGTCGCGGTGCAGGGGCCGCTGCAGGTGAGCAGCGTCACGTTCCAGGGTCTCGACGTCGAGCGCGTGGTCGGCGGCAAGGCGTGCGGCGGGTCACTCAACGGACAGGAGACGATCAGCGTCCGCATCGTGCTGGTGCCGACTCGTGCCGGCACGGCAACGCTCTCGCTCACGCCGGCCAACGGCAGTACCGCGCTCGGCGCCGGTCTTTCCGGACGTATCGCGATAGCGGCGTCATAAATCCGCACGCAAACGCCACAGTGCTGTGACGCCTCGTGCCGATCGGCGCGGTTGAGCGTTCACTCGGACGTCGAGAGGGCCCCTTGCAGAACGACATCGCGGTTCGGCGCATCCTTCCCGTCCTCGGCACCGCGCTGATG
>JBHEMA010000112.1:0-3215 GCA_046262795.1 Candidatus Dormibacteria bacterium
GCACATATGTGTTCCGCCGCGGCTCGTAGGTCGAATCAGCGACGAGCAGATGGCGCCGGTCGCCGAGCAGCGAATGAGGGACGACGTTCCACCAGCTGAGGCGTCCGGGCAGCTGGTCCGGACGGAAACGCATCTCAACGACGATGCGGCCGCCGGGCCGGAGCGTTGACGCGATGCGGCGCAGCACTCGTGGCTGCTCGCGTGCCGGAAAAGCTTCGAGGACGTAGTAGATGAGGATCGCCGCGTCGTAGAACGTCGACGGCGGTTCGAGCTCGCGAAGATCGGTGTGCTCGAAGCGAACGGCCCCGCGCGTCCGCCGTTCACGTGTTTCGGCGCGCGCGTATCGGATTGCTGCAGCGTTGACGTCGATACCGCTGACGTCGTAGCCGGAGGCCGCCAGTCGGAGCGCGTATAAGCCCGGTCCGCAGGCGGCGTCGAGCACGCGCGCGGGCGGTGACGGAAGCAACATGCGCAACCGGCGCACGTGCTGATCGATGAGCCGTGAGCGCCGGCTCGAGCTGTCGTTGCTCTGGTCCAGGTGCTCGCGCAGCAAACGGCGGCCGTAGTCGCGACGGCTCCAGTCCAGCTCCCAGCGCGGATCGAACGGCCGGGGCCACTCCACCAATGCAGACGGTTTGAGACGAGACACGCGCGACATGCAGACAACGCATGGTGCATTCCCGCGACCGTTCGGAGTGAGATGGCTGCGAGACTGCGGTGATGCGAGACCTCGTCAGCGGCGTGGCCGCATTCGCCGTGGGCTATCTCGTCGGCGCATTGCCGGTGGCATGGCTGCTGGCGCGCCGCGGCCATGCCGGCGTGCGGCTCGCGGTGCTCGCCACACTGCTCGAGGTTGTCAAGGGTGCAGCGATCGGCATCGCAGCGCGGCTCTACACGGACACGGGCTGGTTCGTCGCCGCCGCCATCGCCGGCTGCGTCGCCGGCGATGCGTTTCCCGTCGTCTTTCGCCGCAGCGGGCGCGGCCTGGTGCCGCTCGTCTCGGGGCTGATCGTCGCACTGCCGGCGGCGGGCCTCGTCACCGCGCTCACGGCGATTCCCACGGCGCTGTTCACCTCGATGCGCGGCAGCGTCTACGACGTGGTCGTGCTCGTCGCGGTGCCGGTCGGGTTGCTCGTCGGCACGCGCGACTGGCGCAGCCTGGTGCCGGCCGCAGTGATCGTCGCCGTGCTGCTCGCGCGTTCGCGCACCCGCCGGATGCGACGCCAGGCCGCGCTGATGCGGCGGCCTCAGTGGCAGATGGTGATCGATGTCGACGACACCGGCTCCATCCGGCCAGGGCCCGTGGCGCGCCCCGGGCGTCAGAATCGGCCGAAGTGGGACAGCTGATCTCCAATTGGGTCTCCGGCGGCGGCGTCGCCGTCGTCTTCGTGCTCATGCTGGTCAACAGCTGCGGCCTGCCCATCCCCAGTGAGGTGATCATGCCCGTAGCGGGCGTCCTGGCGGCGACCGGTCACCTCAACGTGGTCGCGGTCATCATCGGCGGCGTCGCCGGCAACGTCATCGGCGCGTGCGTTGCGTACGCGCTGGCGCGACGCTTCGGGCACCCGCTGCTCCTGGGGCCCGGAAAGCACCTGGGACTGCGCGTCCACCACCTCGAGATGGCCGACCGCTGGTTCGCACGCTATGGACTGCCGACAGTTTTCTTCGGACGAATGCTCCCCGTCGTCTGCACCTATATCTCCTTTCCCGCAGGCCTGGCCAAGGTCAAGCCGGTGTGGTTCGTCATCCTCACGTTCCTCGGGGCGGTGCCGTGGGTCACCGGGCTGACGCTGATCGGTTACCTCGTCGGCGCCAACTACGACCGGATCTCAGGGCCCATCGGCAAGGCAGCGATCATCATCGCTGTGCTGGTCGTCCTCGGACTCGTCGCGTGGTTCGTCAGAGGCCGCCGGACGGCGGCCGCGCAGAAGGCGGGCTGAGCGGCCTCAGCTCATATCCGGCCACGGGGTGCCGGCAGCATCAGTGCTCGGTCCTTCAGCTTCCTCGCCCTCGGCGCGCTGCCGATAGCGCTCGGCGACCATCTTGTAGGCCACCGCCTTGGGCAGGCCCAACTTGACAAGGCTCTTCACCTCGTCGGACATCACCTTGTCTCGCGCCGTCTCGATCGAGGACACGATGTCGTCGATGGAGACCGCGCTCACGCGCGTCTTCGCCATTTCAGGAACCAGTCTAACCGCGCGTCTGCGTTTCCAACCCCGTCGCGTCCGGCGTCGCGCTCAGGCTGGGCATACTTGCCACGTGCCCTACCTGACGAATTCCGACGCGGATCGGGCCGCGATGCTCGAGGCAGTGGGCGCGTCGTCGAGCGACGATCTCTTCACCTCGATCCCCTCGCGGCTGCGCAACCCGGAGATCGACCTGCCCGAGCCGCTCGGCGAGCAGGACCTCCTGGCGACGATGGAGCAGCTCGCCTGCGCCAACCGTCCCCTCTCCGCGTACGACAACTTCCTCGGCGCCGGCGTCTACCGGCGGTTCATTCCCGCGATCGTCCGCGCCAGCGTCGCCAGGCCAGAGTTCTACACGGCGTACACGCCGTACCAGGCGGAGGCGTCGCAGGGAACGCTGCAAAGCATCTTCGAGTTCCAGTCGATGATCTGTGCGCTCACCGGCACGGACGTCGCCAATGCGTCGCTGTACGACGGCGCCACGTCTGCGGCTGAGGCCATGGTCATGGCGGTGCAGGCGCGCAACCGCGACCGCTTCGCCGTGGCGGCAACGGTGCACCCGGAAACACTCCGCGTGCTGCACACCTACGCCGAGGGGCGCCGCATCCACGTCGACGTGATCCCGGACCGCGACGGCCGCATCACCGCCGACGCCGTCATGGAGCATCTCAGCGACGAGCATGCGGGTGTGCTGGTGCAGCAACCGTCGTTTCTCGGCACCGTCGACGACCTTGCGGCGGTGGCCGACGCGGCGCACGCGCGCAACGCGGTGGCTGTCTGCAGCGCCGACCTCATCGCGTGCGCAGCGTTGCGGCCACCCGGTGAGCTCGGGTTCGACATCACCGTCGGCGACGGTCAGCCGCTCGGGATTCCGCCGTCGTTCGGCGGGCCGCACGTCGGCTATCTCGCGTCGCGCGAGTCGCTGCTGCGGCGCATGCCGGGACGTCTGGCCGGCATGACCGTGGATGCGGACGGGCGCCGCGCGTACACGCTCACGTTGCAGGCGCGGGAGCAGCACATCCGGCGCGA
>JBHEMA010000113.1:0-2904 GCA_046262795.1 Candidatus Dormibacteria bacterium
GTACTGCTCGTTCTTGTAGTGGTGCAGGATGTGGTTGCGCCACACCGCGCGGAACACCCAGCTGCGCGGCACGTAGGTCGAGTGGATGAGGAAGTGCGTCCACTCGTAGCCGAAGAGGAATGACGTCATCGTCATGTATGCCGTGAGCTTGAGCTCGAGCGGCGGGAAGGCGAAGTACGCGATGGCGCCGAGCACGAGCAGAAACCCGGCGAGCACTGGCAGCGGGACGAAAACGAGCGGCACATTGCGCGGATCACGGTGATGCATGCGGTGCCGGCGCGCGTATAGCGGATCGACACGGCGACCGAGCACCAACTTCGGTTTCGCATGGAGCCCGTACACGTGGATGATCCATTCGAGGAAGGGCTCGACAAGAAGAATGCCGCCCGCGACGACGAGATCACCCCAGCTCCAGCGGCCGACCACGACCCGAGCGACGATGGTTGCGGCAGCGACGACGCCGATGATCCGCGGGCTGCCGTACGCTGCGAAGACTCCAGCGGCACGCGAGAGTGTCAGCGTCCGCGATGCTGCTGTGGTCTCCCCCGGAGCCGTTGCCACCGTGGTCATCCTTCCGAGAGTGTAAGTCGTCCTCGGTAAGGCACGGGAGTCGTCAAACGACCTCTTCGTCCACGATCCGGTTCGCCAGCCGGCCGACCCGTTCGATCTCAACCTCACACAGCTGTCCCGGTTGCAACCAGGGCGGTGGTGTCCGTCCCAGCGCGACGCCGGGCGGCGTCCCGGTGAGGATGACGTCGCCCGCCTCCAGCGTGAACGCGTCTGAGCACTGGCTGATGATGGTTGACACGTCGAACAGCATGTGCGCGGTGGTGTCGTCCTGCCGGAGGTCGCCGTCGACCCGCGTCGTGATGCGCAGAGTCTGCGGGTCGCCGATCTCGTCGGGTGTAGCCAGCGAAGGCCCGAGCGGACAGAACGTGTCATGGCTCTTGCCGCGTAACCATTGATCGCCCATGCCGAGCTGCTCGGTACGCGCCGACACGTCGTTGGCGCAGGAGTAGCCGGCGACGTGCATCAGCGCTGATTCCTTTGCGATGTGACGGCCGCCGCGCCCGATGACGACGGCGAGCTTAGCTTCGTAGTCGAGATCCGCGACATCAGCCGGCCTGACGATGTCGTCGTACGGGCCGGTCAACGAAGTCGAGTACTTGGCGAAAAGGATGGGTCGGCTGGGGATGTCACTTCCGGTCTCACGCGCGTGCTCGGCATAGTTGCGGCCGACACAGATCACCTTTCCCGGGCGGATGACCGGAGGCGCGAGCGAGTCCAGCGGCTGCGGTTCCACCGAGCCTCGCTCGATCGACGCCTGTATCTCCGCGTAGAGGTTCTCGAGACCGGAGGACAGCTGCCTGGCGACGGCGAACGCCGGGCCGAGATGCGGCAGCGGCGATTGCGGAATCACGCGAAGCGGAAACGCTCGCGCCTCTTCAACGAGCGCGGGCACGATCTCGTCGCCGCGGCGCACGTTGCCGATGCGCAACGGTCAGAGTCCTGCCGCTTCGAGAACGACGTCGTGCAGCAGCCCGTTGCTCGAGATGCCGGTGCCGCCGAGCTTGGCGTCATCGGCGCTGCGGTCGGTGAAGCGACCGCCCGCCTCCTGTACGATCAAAGAGAGCGCCGCGAAGTCCCAGAGGTTCGCGCGCGACGTCCACCCGATGTCGGCTGTGCCGCGCGCCACCGAGAGATGCGACATCGAGTTGCCGAGCCCGCGCGCGTCCCAGCAACGCGCCGCGAGACGTACCAGGCGGTCCGCGAGTCCGACGCGTGCGAATCCCGGCAGGCTCGTGTGCGTGATCAGCGCCTCGTCGACGCGACTGATCTCCGACACGTGAATACGGCGTCCGTTGAGAAATGCACCCTGGTCGCGAACCGCGTGAAAGCGAAGTCGCAATGCGGGCGCCGATGCGATCGCCACATGCGTCTCGGCGTCGTGCTGGAGTGCGATCAGCGTCGCCCATGTTTCCATGCCGCGCACGAAGCTTCGCGTGCCGTCGATCGGGTCCATCACCCAGCGCCACGATCCCTCGGCGTGTTCGTCGGCGCCGAACTCCTCGCCGATGACCGCAATGCCATGTCGTTCACGGTGTAAACGGTCGCGAAATCCACGCTCGATCGCGTGGTCCGCCTCGGTGACGGGCGTCAGGTCGGCTTTGCGGTCGACGCGGAGATCGTGTGCGCGGAAGCGGTCCATCGAGATGCGGTCGGCGGCATCGGCGAGCTCCGCCGCGAGTGCGAGGTCATCCACCTCCACGAAGCTTATCCGTGCGTGTAGCCTTGTCAGCAGGTGGCGCGTTTGTTCACCTGCAGCGTTCACGGCACGAGGAGTTCCCATGGGTTACCGCAAGCTCGAGCAGCTCGATGAGAAGGGGTTTGTCATCCTGCGTGATTACGAAGGGCCCGCGATTCCGGAGCAGGAATGGGAGCGCCTCGAGTACGTCGACTGGAAGTCGGGTGGCGATACCAACTTCGCGCCGCTTGCATCCGCGCTCGGTCAGATGGAGTGCCACGGTTTCTGGGATCACGGCAAACCGGACAAGGACGGCATATGGACTGCCAACCGCGAGATCGCACCGACGCTGTGCAGCTACGTCGAGCAGATCGGCGCCCGTTTCGGCAGGGTGCGGGTCATCAAGCTCAATCCGTCAGCGGAGGAGGAAGCGCTGCGCCAGCTGCACATCGACGACAACAACCGGCTCAACCCCGATGGCGAGGGCTGGGTGGTGCGTGCATGGCTCGAGCTGAATGCGCCGGAAGGTTCGAACTTCATCCTGCGCGAGCAGGATGACGATGCCTCAACGGAGACGCGCATCGAGCTGCATCCACGCCGGCAGCTCGTCATCGATACGGAGCGCCTCTACCACGTCGTGCACAATCCCGGACCGAAAC
>JBHEMA010000114.1:0-10982 GCA_046262795.1 Candidatus Dormibacteria bacterium
GCACGACTTCCCCGACCCCGAGAACGGGCCGGCCGAATGTCAGGGTGGCACCTGGGAACCGAACAGCGGGGTCTGCACCTTCTTCTCTCGCGGGAACTACGTGGCCAACAACACGTTCGACCACAACGGCGGCTTCGGCAACCCGACCAACGGCGATATCGCGAATCAGGCCGCGGGCGCGCTCGACGCCTCCGCCTGTCCGCGCGGCAACACGGCGTGCACGCCCACGGCGAACCCCGATCCGAACTGCTTCTCCGGCAACACGCTGACATCGTCGACGAGCGAATGGCCTGCTGAACTGCAGGAGTCGCCGTGTCCGCCGGGCTCGTCGGAATCCGCTGTGCTCACTGCACAACTCTTGTGCGCAACGGGCGCGACGTCACTGTTCACGCAGGGGTCGGGTGTCACCCCTCCCAACTGCACGGCGCCCGGCGCCAACTATCCGCAGCGCAATGCCACGGCGCAAACGTGCCCGTCGCCCACCGTGCCGACGCCGGCGAACGGCGACCCGTCGGCGGCGGTGTGCTTCCTGCCCTTGAGCTACACGGTCAGTCCACGCGTGTCACCGCCGATGCCCGACCCCTGCGCAGGCGTTCCGGCCAATGCGTGGTGTGCCAATGCCGTAGCAACACCCGAGCTGCCGCAGGCGGCACTGCCGGTCGCGGCCGGCGGCATCGCGCTGGCGGCGTTCTTGCTCATTGGGCGAGTCCAGGGACGGCGGCGCCGCATGAGGGCGTGACGGCCACCTAGCGACTCGGACGAGCCGATACACTCGCAGGCCGTGAGCGCTGTCGCGCTGGTCCTGCGAGCGCCCGTACGGCGTGCGAGCGGCGTCACGTGGTTGCAAGTGCTCGCGTTCGTGGTCGCGCTCGCCGCGGCGGGGACTCTGCTCGCCGCCGGCACGATGATGGTGCCGATCAAGGCGGCACTGTTGCCGGGCGCCTTCCGTGCGCGCTACATGGACCTTGGCATCGCTGCGGCGTGGATCGTCGTGACGGTCGTCAGTGCGTATCTGGTCGCGGTGCAGCGGCTCCGGACACGTCTCGCTGCACGCGATGCGTACACGTCGGCATCGTCGGCGGGCACCGCTGCGGCTTCACCGTCACGCTGGTTCTCGCCATTTGCGGTCTTGCGTGTCGAAGTCGTACCGGTAACGATCATCGCGCTCACGGCGCTCATCGCCCTCGGCATGGTCGCGGGCGCATGGGTGATGTTGTTGCCGCCGTGGGCGGTGGTCACCGCCGCAATCATCCCCTGGATGCCAACCTTCTTCATCGAAGGCGTCCACAAGTACCGCCATTACGGGCTGTACGCGGTCTTCGCCGGGATCACGCTGCTGCAGATGGGGCACCTAGGTGAGCACACCGTGCAGGTGGCGCAGGTGTTCATGTTCAACGGTGACCTGTCACGTGCGCATGGCGTGTTCGGCCAGCTCGACTTCGAGACGGTGCACTTCGTGTGGGACAGCATCGTATGGATCGGGCTCGGTGTGCTCGTAGTTCGCTTTGGTGCGCGCAACCCGTGGCTGTGGGTCTCGTTGATCGCTGCGAGCCTGCACGAGATCGAGCACCTCTATCTCTTCGCGATCTACCGCATGGATCCGACGTACTACACCGACGGCGGCTTCGAAGGAATCATGGGATTCGGCGGCCTCGTCGGCTCGCCGCTCGGACGTCCGTACCTGCATTTCGCGTACAACGTCTGCGTCATCGTGCCGTTGGTGATGGCGTTCTGGCTGCAGACGAAGCAGGTGTACCGGAATGGTCGGGAAGGCGAGATTCGAACTCGCGACCTCACGGTCCCGAACCGTGCACTCTAACCTGGCTGAGCTACTTCCCGGGAAGCGCCGATGATAGCACCGGCCGCATCCGCAATCCGCGAGCGTGTGACATCCGTCTGATCAGCGTCGCATACTGGACATCTCACTCACGAGGAGAACAGGAAATGGGACGGATCACCATCAGCGAGACCATCGACGCTCCCGTGGAGACGGTGTTCGCATATGTCGATGATTACCGCAATACCACCAAGTACATGAAGGACCTGGTGAAGTGGGAGCCCACGTCCGACGTCACGCACGGCAAGGGTGCGAAGTTCGAGAGCGCGATGAAGGCCGGCCCGTCAACGCTCAACTCAGCAATCGACATCACCACATGGACGGAGAACCGCACCATCGGATGGAGGTCCATCAGTGGCTTCAAGCAGACCGGTAAATGGTCCTTCAAACCGCGGGGTGATCAGACCGACGCCACGTTCGAGATGGAGTACGAGTTCGGCGGTGGCATCGCCGGCCGAATGCTCGGCCGCGCTGCCGAACCGATCGTTCGGCAGAACCTCCAGACGTCGGTACGCAGCTTGAAGACACAGACCGAGAAACTGAAGAGCAAGTCACCGGCGAAGTCGAGCGCTTCGTCTGGGCGCGGCACCAAGTCGTCAGCGAAGACGCCGGCGAAGCGCTCCGCGGCGAAGTCGACGCGCCGTTAGTTCATCCAGCTCGAACCTGCATCGACCAACCGGTTGGGTCGATTGGGACCGACACGACCGTACCGGCAGGCGAGTGATCGATCACTGCTTGATAATGATCGAGATTCTCGTCTGGTAGCGGCAGGTACCGCCACGCGCCCGCTGAGGCCGCGACCATGACCACTGCCATGGTCACGCCCGGCCACCAGCGTGCACCAGGGTGGTGGGTGTGGCCCCGCACAGTTGCAACGATCGCGAGGATCGAGAGCGCCAGCGCTACGGACAACAGGAAGAAGTAGCGATTGCCTGCGCGTCCTGTCGCAATCACCTGCCACGCCGGCAGTGTCTGTGGAAGCCGGGTGTACGGCAGAAGCAGCCCTGACGCGGCGATGAGCACCGCGAACGCGATGAAGGCGCGCAGCTCGCTGCTTCCGCGCAGCCACCCCGCAGCGAGCACGATGACCGTCGCGACAGCTACCGCGACAGCGAGCGCGAGCAGCGGTGGACCGATCGCATGGGCCGTGAACCGCGTCAACATCTGGTTGGTCACGATGAGGAAAAACCTGTCGGCCGCGAAGCCGAGCTGAGCACCGCTGCGCGGCGCGACAATCATCGATGGCACAAGGATCAGCAGTTGGACGAGCGCTGTGAGACCAAGAACGATCACGGTGATGCGCCGGAATCCCCGCAAGTCATCGCGATGTCTCCAGAGCGCAATCGGAAAGAGGAACAACGCATAGGGACCGCTGAGGCCTGACAGCGCAAGCACCGCGATGTCGAACACGCGCCCCGAGCGCGACCGCGGCGTGGACGCGACGATCACGAGGAAGGCGAGCACGGCCAGATGCCATTGCGTGTTGGTGAGATTGCCGGTGAGCTCCGGATTTGGCATCACCACGTAAACCATTGCGACGAGAGCGCGTAGCCCGTCATGACCGATCACGTCACGGAATCGAGATGATGCAAACATGATGGCAGGCAGCGTCTGCATACCCAGAGCGACGAGTCCGAAGACGAGCGCCGCGCTCTGCAGCGGCATCCCTCCACATGCCAACCCAACCAGTCGTTGCACAGTGTTGAGGTATCCACCGACCGGAACGAAGAGCGAAACGAACCCGTTGTTGTGCGCGTCGGCGTACCACGCCTGCCCGTCCTCCGCGTAGAACTGCGGCTGCGTGATCACCTCCGGCCGGCGAGCAAGCAGGACTGCGACAGCACTCAGCGCGACGCCGGCCAATGCCAGCGCTTGCGCGTGGCGTGCGCACGTATCCACCAAGCGGTGCCGCAGAGAACCCTGCGCGGCATGCCGCCGTGTTGTGAACCGCGGCTTGAGCGTGTCAGCTCGCAGCGTGAGCTGTCCTACGGGTGAGCATGCGCGGGAATCTCACTCGCCACGGCCACGGCAGTGCGACGTCGTCGGTCGATGCGGCAAGCGGTTCGCTGCGTGATGCCAGCGCGAGCGCCAGCAACCAGATCGGGATGAAGTAGTAGTTCAGAAACGCCCACTTCGCGAGCAGGAACGCCCACGTGCTCAATATCGCGCCGGCCAGTAGGAAGTCGGCGAGGTCGCGAGGAGCATGGCGCAGGACGAAGGCGGCGAGCATCAGGCCGGCGGCAGGGCCGAACCACGTCGGGAGCGTTGCGCCGGTGATGGCGAACCATCCGGCGCTGAGCGTGAGTCCGTCGTAACGGAAACCCAATGACGCTTGCACGCCGATGACGTCCTGATAGAACTGCGTGACGCCCGTCATCACGGCGAACGGCACGATGACGAGGAGTGCCAGTGTGGCGGCGATCCAGATTTCGCGTCGCGCCCTGCGTGACCACAGCAGGAACGGAACCAGCGCAATGAGAATCGTCGGCTTGACGGTGAGCGATGCGGCGAGCGCGACCGCTGCCCAGCGGACGTGGTCACGGCGGAACGCGATCCAACAGGCGAGCGCTGCAACGGAGTAGACATCGACCCACGCGTAGTGCGCCATAGCGACCGTCGCGGGTAGCGCGACCGACATGCCTGCGATGCGGTTGACATGCTGGTCGTCGCCCGCCTGCCTCGCCAAACGAATGACGGCGAAGAACAGCACTGCGATGGCGACGATGCTCATCACGCGCACGTCTCCGAAGAAACGGCCAGGTGCAGCGAGGAGCGCAGCACCCGGGAGGTATTGGAAATGGATCGTCGTATAGACGACCTGCGATGGCGCGACGACGTTAGGAGTCGAGAATGTGGTGCCGTACGGATTGTGTCCTGCTAACAGCGCGCCGGACGCGCGCTGCAATGAGTCGAACACGTCGATGTTGAGCCAACCCCATCGCCATACCACCGCCGTCATCAGCAGAAGGGTCACTCCGCAGAGGGCAATGCCAATCCTTGCGGGACGCGAGCTTCTCGCCGTCATTGCAACTGCGACGCACGCGATCAGCAGACCCGTGAGCGCTGCCTCGATCGGAGCACCCGTGTGGTTGACATAGACCAATGAGACCGACGCGACGGCGAGCGCGCCGAACAACCAGCCGAGCGCGCCCACCTCGTAGTCATGCGGCGCTCGTGTTGCCATGCACATCGTCACGAGCGCGGCGACGACGAGTGCAAGCGCAGGTGCGCTGAGATTGCCGAAATTGAGGGTGGCGCCCGCGGCCAGGTTGACGAGCGAGAGGACGAGGAGCGGCTCACGCGAGCTCATCAACCGCACGACAGGGCGCAGCTGCGCCGTCACCGCCATGATCGCGTCGTCACGCCACAGACGGCGCTGGGACCTCGCGTTTTCGTCGAGCCGCGGCGCACACCATCACGCTCCGTGCCACGTACTCGAGTGAGCGGTGCACGCTGATCGACGAACTTTGCTTCGTGTAGCGCGTAGGGATTGCGACCTCCTGAATGCGAAAGCCTTGCGTGACCGCATCCACCAGGATCTGCGTATCAAAGACGAAATCGTCGGAGTAATCCTCGAACGGCACTGATTCGAGAAAGCGACGGCTGTATGCCTTCATGCCGCTGTGCATCTCGGTGAAATGGGTGCGAAGGAGCGCGTTCTCGAAGACCGTCGTGATGCGGTTGCCCCAGTAGCGATAGCGCGGCATGCCGGCAGCGCGCGGATCTCCGGTGCACGCGAAACGCGAGCCAAATGTGAAGTCAGCCGTACCCGCAAGGATCGGAGCAACCAGCGCCGGAACCGCCTTGGGATCGTATTGGTAGTCAGGATGGAGGAGCACGATGATCGTCGCACCCAACTGAAGCGCCTCGCGATAGCACGTCTTCTGGTTGGCGCCATACCCGCGATTGCGGTCATGGACACGAGCGTCAATGCCGAGTCGGCGAGCCACGTCGACGGTGGCGTCGGTTGAGGCGTCGTCGACAAGAAGGACGTGATCCGCGGAACGCGCGGGCAGGTCGCGCACCGTCATCTCGAGGGTACGCTCGGCGCCGTATGCAGGCAGCGCGACAACAGTGAAATGGTCAGAGCCGGACCCCATCTCGTCGGGGAGTTGCAAGGCAGCTGCGCGCACGATCACACCTCTCGGTCGGTTTCGATCGCAGGCTGCCACAGGTCCGTGCAGCCCGTTTCGGAGAGCGACGGGATGCGACGCCTCCGCGACAGATGTGTTGCTCGGCGTTGCCCTTCACCGCGTCGGCGCGCCCAGACTCGAATTGCCGATGATCTCGGGGACGCGCCGACTCAACCTGACGACGGGGGCGCGAAGGCTGCGCGGCGTCAGGCAGTCGAGCGCGGCACTGATGGGCGCGGCGGTAGCGCGATGGGCGTCGCCGCTCGTGGTGGCGGGCGCGATCTCCGCTCTCTACGCCATCGTCGCGCTCGTTGCCGTACATCCCGCGGTGGCGCCGGGTACCGAGGGCTTCGGCTACACGGGCGACACACCGCTGCACGGGCTGATGCGCTGGGACGGCGCTTGGTATGCCGCGATCGCGCAGCACGGATATGCCGGCATTGCGGGGCGCTATCAGCCCGCAGCCTTCTTTCCCTTGTTTCCTGCCGCGGTGGCGGCGCTGCACACGCTGTTGCCGTTCGTCGCCATTCCAGCGGCGGGCGGGGCCATCAATTTCGTCGCGACGATGGCCGGCGCTCTCCTCATCGACAGCGCACTGATTGGATGGTCGCGTCGCGAACGCTTGCTGACGGTTGCCGTCCTTCTGCTCGTACCGTCGGCGTTCTTCGACGTCGCGTTTTACTCCGAAGCACTGTTCTTTTTTGCGACCGCGCTCGTGATATGGGCGGCGACGGCGCCCCGGCGGCTGTGGTGGGGGGCTGCGGCGGTCGCCTTCGCAACCCTCGACCGGCCCGTCGGCGTGCTGCTCGCCGTGATCGTCCTCGCTGCGGCGCACCGATTCAACGTCGGCCGGCGACACGAGATGCAACTCGCAATTGCATGCGGCACAGGCATCGTCGTCCTGCTCGTGACGTACTGGTTGAGCACAGGCAGTCCCGTGGCGTTCATCGCTGCGCAAGACGGGTGGACCAGCTTGCGGACCCTCGGCGTCACGGACGGATTCCGGTGGCTGGCGGTGCAACTCAATCCGTTCACCGCGACCAACCCCGTCGTGTCGTTCGGATACTGGGAGCTGCTCGTGGTGGCGGTTCCGCTGATCCTGCTCGCTCGCCGGCGTGGGTCGCCGGTGATGTACAGCGCATCCGGCGTCGCGGTCGCATTCGTGCTCGGCGGGGTCGGTACGCAATCCCGGTACCTCGCTGCCATCGTGCCTCTCTGGCTTGGCGCGATTGCGGCGCTCCGCACTCGCACGACGCACACCTGGACCGTCGTCATGGTGTCCGCCGTCGTTGTGGGACTCTGCTCGAACTTGTGGCTCGTGACCCGATTCGCCGCAGGGCTCTGGGCCGGGTAATTCCTTCAGGAGCCGTAGAATCGAGTCGGGCCGCCGGAGGCGCACCCGGCCCTGGGAGTTCAACCATGACCACTGACAAGCTGGCAGCCAACGGACACAGCGCTGCCACAGGTGGCGAGCGCGTCAAGCGCGGCCTGGCCGAGATGCTCAAGGGCGGCGTGATCATGGACGTCGTCACGCCGGAGCAGGCGAAGATCGCCGAGGACGCTGGTGCCGTCGCGGTGATGGCGCTCGAGCGCGTGCCCGCGGACATCCGTCGCGACGGCGGCGTAGCGCGGATGAGCGACGTCACGCTCATCAAGGAGATCATGGCCGCGGTCACGATCCCGGTGATGGCCAAGGCGCGCATCGGTCACTTCGTCGAAGCGCAGGTGCTGCAGGCGCTCGGCATCGATTACGTCGATGAATCCGAAGTGCTCACGCCCGCGGACGAAGAGCATCACATCGACAAGTGGCAGTTCACCGTGCCGTTCGTATGCGGCGCGCGCGATCTCGGCGAGGCGCTGCGTCGCATCAGCGAGGGCGCGGCGATGATTCGCACGAAGGGTGAGGCGGGAACCGGCAACGTCGTCGAGGCGGTGCGGCACATGCGCGCCATGCAGGGCGGCATCCGCAAGCTGCAATCCCTTCGCCGCGACGAGCTCGCCGCCGAAGCGAAACACCTCGGTGCGCCGTTCGCCCTCGTGCAGGAGGTGCACGACACGGGCAAGCTCCCGGTCGTCAACTTCTCCGCCGGGGGCATCGCGACTCCGGCCGACGCAGCGTTGATGATGCAGTTGGGGGCCGAGGGCAACTTCGTCGGCAGCGGCATCTTCAAAAGCGACGACCCTGCGGGCTATGCCAAGGCGATCGTCGCCGCAACCACGTACTTCGACAAGCCGGACGTCGTCGCGGACGTCAGCGCGGGTCTCGGCCGGTCGATGCGTGGCCTCGACGTCGCCTCCATGCCCAAGGAGGAGCTGCTCGCTGTCCGCGGCTGGTGACGACGCGCGCAGTGCAGTGTCAGCCGGACCAGCACGGGGTAGACTCGCTTTCGTGCAGGACACGGTCGCACTGCAGTTGACGACCCGGAGACCGCACGCACGTTAGGGGAGTCGCGCTCATTCCACGCGTAGGCGTGCTCGCTCTCCAGGGCGACGTTCGTGAGCACATGGCTGCTCTCGAGCGGGCCGGCGCAGCGGCGCAGATGGTTCGTACGGCGGCTGAGCTCGCGGATGTCGACGCGCTCGTACTTCCGGGCGGGGAGTCGACGACGATGAGCCGCGTGTTGCGCGTCTTCAGCCTGGAGGTGCCGCTGCGGCGACGTCTCGAAGAGGGCATGCCCACGCTCTCCACGTGTGCGGGGCTCATCCTGCTCAGCCGTGACGTGGTCGATGGTCGCGCCGACCAGTTGACGTTCGGCGCCTTTGATGTGGTGACGCGTCGCAACGCATATGGACGCCAGGTCGACTCGTTCGAGACACCACTCCACGTCGACCCGCTCGGTGTCGCGCCGTTTGAGGGCGTGTTCATCCGCGCGCCCCAGATCGAATCGATCGGTGACGGCGTTGAAGTGATCGCGGAGCTCGACGATCGGCCGGTCGCGGTCCAGCAGGGCATCCATATCGGGCTGACGTTTCATCCAGAGATGACAAACGACGACCGCCTGCACCGCTACTTCGTCGAGCGTGTCGACGAGGCGCTGGGAGCCAACGTCGCGTGAACATTCGGCCGGCGTCGTTTCGCGACATGGCGCGCATCGAGTCACTGCACCGGGACTCCGTCCAGCGTGACGACAGTCGCGCGCAGGTGGCGGAGGACAGTCCCGTGCCGCAGGCGACGCTGCTGCGCGTGTGGCATGCGGTCACGAAGTCGCTGACGGCGCTTGTTCCGCTCACCGACGCGAGCGATGCTCTGCTTGTCGCTGAGGATCCAACTGAAGGCGTCGTCGGCTACATCCAGGCGCAGGCGCCGCGTGGCCGGACCAAGGCGTGGCAGATCCTGGGCCTGGCGGCGTCGTCATCCGGGCCCGGGCACTTCGCCCGCCAGCGCTTGATCGAGGCGCTGTGCAATCTCGGTCTCGAGCGCGGCGTGCACACCTTTCACGTGCGACTGCCGCTCGATCATCCGCTCGTCCCCATCTTTCTCGAAGAGCATTTCACGCAGCTGGCGACCGAGCAGATCGTGTACCGCGACGAACCACCGCGTGCGCAGCATCCCGGCAGCGCACTGCTGCGCCCGGCAAAACGCGATGACATCCCTGCGATCCACCTGTTGTACCTGCGCACGACGCCGTCGCAGGTGGCGAACTTCGAGGGTCCATCGCTGAAAGCGTGGCTTGCCGCGTTCGCGCAGGGCGATGTCTCTCGACTCGGGCGTGACGACACGCGTCACTACGTGGCGGAGCATCCCGGCGTCGTCGGATGGGCCGCGATCAAGCCGTCATCCGCGACACGTCCGGCGCAGCTCTCGCTGATGTGCGACGGGCACGATGAGCAACTACGCGAGTCGTTCATCGACGCAGTGGTCGCGGAGCTTCCCAGCGGGCCCGTGGCGTGCGTGCTGCGGCACTACGATTCCGAGTTGATCCGCTCGCTGCGCCAGCGCGGATTCGAAACGTACGGCACGCAGCTGCTGTTGGTGCGTGAGCTGGGCAGCCGCGTTCGCCTGCGTCAGACAGCGGCAGAGAAGAAACCGATCCTCGCGCGTGCGGGCGTCGCGCAGAGCGTGCCCGCGACTGAAGGACACGTCTCGCTTCGCGTTCTCACCACCTCACGACAAAGGAGAGAGAAATAGTCGCTGCGATGATGCCCTACGGTTCCTCGTGGGAAGAGGAGCTCGACCTTCTCTTCCAAGCACTACCACCGAGAATCACCGACGCCGCACAGCGGCTGTCGCAGGGACGCGGCGACCTGCTCGAGATCGTGCTCGACCTCGGGCGTGAGCCGGAGGCTCGGTTCACCGATGGCGAGGCGACTCTCGACTCATCCGGTGTCGGTCACGCCGATATCGCGTATGTCGCGCAGCACGTCGGCGATTTCGGTGACGACAACCGCGCCGGTATCGAGCGCACCCTGCATCGCATCAGCGCCATCCGCAATCGCGCCGGCGACATCGTCGGCTTGACGTGTCGCGTCGGGCGTGCCGTCACGGGGACGATCGACATCATCAAGGACATCGTGGTGAGTGGGCAATCAATCCTGCTGTTGGGGCCACCCGGTATCGGCAAAACGACGATGTTGCGCGAGTGCGCACGCGTGCTCAGCGACGAGATGGGCAAGCGCGTCGTCATCGTCGACACGTCGAACGAGATCGCCGGTGACGGTGACATCCCGCATCCGGGCATCGGCCGCGCTCGGCGCATGCAGGTGAAGACGCCGGCGCTGCAACACGCGGTCATGATCGAAGCGGTCGAAAACCACATGCCGCAGTGCATCGTCATCGACGAGATCGGCATCGAGTTGGAGGCGATGGCTGCGCGCACGATCGCCGAACGTGGTGTGCAGCTCGTTGCAACAGCGCACGGCACGAACCTCGACAACCTGCTGCTCAACCCGACGCTCAACGACCTCGTCGGTGGCATCCAGACCGTAACGCTGTCCGATGAGGAAGCACGTCGTCGCGGCACGCAGAAGTCGGTGCTCGAGCGCAAGGCCCCGCCGACGTTCCAGGTGCTGGT
>JBHEMA010000115.1:0-2911 GCA_046262795.1 Candidatus Dormibacteria bacterium
GCCCAATGTCGTCGAGTTCGCCGACCTGGCGGACGTGGGCCACATGGCGATGCTCGAGGCGCCAGAAGAGGTGACGCCGCGCATCAGCCGGCTTGCCCGCGCCTGTCTCACGGGCACGGCGCCGCAATCAATGGAGCCGGCTCCCCTCTCGGGTACGCGCCGGTAGGCTGAGGCGTATGGGCACTCCTGACCCTGAGCCGAGTGAGGTGTCCCGCGAGGACGTCCTCGACATGTCCCAGGGCGCACCTGGCGAAGCCGCGGACACGGCCGAGGACCTAGCGCGCAACACGCGCACGCGCGATGGCGACCGTAAGACGGAGGCGGAAGCGGAGGCTGACCGCGACGACACCGTCGCTGAGAGCTTTCCGGCGAGCGACCCGCCCGCCTCTTACTGACTCAGTGCGGGAGGTTCAGTCGCCGGCGCCTTCCGGGCGCATGGTGATCGTGCCGTTGACGACGCTGCCGTCGTCCACGCGCAGCCGCGGGGTCCGCACGTCGCCGTTCAGCTGACCGCTGCCCTGCACGCTCAGGCGCTTGGACGCGGTGACGTCGCCGGTGACGGTGCCGCGAATCGAGATGCTCGCTGCTTCCAGTCGTGCGTGCACCGTGGCGCTCGCCTCGACGTCGACGTCGCCGGAGGCACGCAACTCGCCCTCGACGGTGCCCTCGATGCGCAGATCGCCGTCGACGTGCAGCGTGCCCTTGAGCTCATCACGGGGGCCAAGCAGCACCGCGTTGGTTGCTCCGTTGCGGTTCTTCCCGCGCGGGACGGAGATCTCGTTGAGTTCGGTGATGTTGTCCATTGGCTGGTGCGGGCCTCCGTGAGGAGTGAGTGCTCTGTCAGGTGGCGTGCATCGTACACGCGGCACCTGTTCGGCCGACGCACCCGTTACGGGCCCGCTACGCCTGCTGCGATCGACGCAACAGTTTGCGCAGACTCACGCCCGTGAACGTCGAGGCGGCCGTCGATACCTTCACCGAGGTGATGCTCAACTTCTACGAAGAGACGGCCAGCCTGTACGACGACTGGGCGGGCGGGGTGAACCGCAAGGCAGCGGCGCGGCTCGCCGATCTCGCGGCGGTTCGTCCTGACGAGGTCGCTATCGACGCCGGCTGCGGGACGGGGTTGGTGACCCGGATGCTGCGAATGGATCGCACCAAAGGCGGCCGGGCGCTCGGCGTCGACATCTCACCGGCGATGCTCGACGTCGCAGAGGCGAACCGGCCGCGCGGCGCCGCGCTCACGTTCACGCAGGGAACGGTCGAGGATCTCGTCGTCGCCGAAGCCAGCGTGGACGTGGTCATCCTCGGCCTCGTCCTCGCCTACACCGCGGACCCTGAGGCCGTCCTGCAGGAGGCGCGCCGGGTGCTGAAGCCAGGCGGCCGCATCGCGGTGTCGGGGCAGCAGCGCAGCCTGATGACCGCGGTCGACGAGGTGTTCTTCGCCGAGCTCCTCGATGTCGCGTCCACGTTCGGCATCCCGCGGCGACGCGACGAGCACGGCATGCTCGGCGAGCCGTGGATGCTGCGCGGCCTGCTCGAAGAAGCCGGCTTCGTCGACGTGCGCACGAGCAACATGTTGGTGGGCAACCACACCGAGGACGCGCGCAGCTTCATCGATCTCATGCGCTACGAGGGACCCTGGCCGCACGCGGTCATTCACCTGATGGGACCTGGTGCGCGCGCACGGCTGGAGAAGCGGCTCACCGGAACCGTGCGCTTCTCCAAGGAGGACGGGCGCTTCATCTATCACCGTCCCTTCTCGTTCGCGGTGGGTCGCAAGGTCTAGGTTCGCCGGGCGTACCGTGCGCAGCGCGCGCGGTCGTCGATCGCTATGCTTCGCGCGATGCAATCTCCGCTGTTCATCGGCTCGAAGGACGAGCGCGATCGCGCCACGCGCATCGGTATCGCGCGCATAGCAGTCGGCGCGAGCACCTTTCAGCCGGTTGCACTCTCCCGGCATCTCGTGGGGCTGCCGACGGAAGACGCCACCGGACCGTTTGTGTTCTTCGCGCGCGCCTTCGGGATTCGTAACGCGGTCCTGGGTGCTTGGGTGCTCGCGGCGCGCGATCAACCGAAGAAACACCGGCGGCTTTGTTACCGGGTGAACGCTGCGGTGGACGCCGGTGACGTTGCCGTGGCTCTCTTTGCGGCAGTAACACGCCGCATGCCGAAGCGATTCATGCTGCTCACGGCAGTGCTCGGTGGCAACGCGTGCGCGTCATTTTTGGAGCTAGCGTCCGAGGTCGCATAGCCGCTTTCAAGCCTTCAGTCCACGACGATCAGATTTCGAGCGACGTCAGCGATGCTGGTCACTCCCGCGAGGGCCATCGCGTGGACGAGGTCGTCGCGCAGCGCCACGAGCAATGCGGCGACACCATCGGCACCATCGGTTGCCAGCGCCCACAGCACGGGGCGTCCGATGAGCACCGCTCGCGCACCGAGCGCAAGCGCAATGAGGATGTCGACGCCCGTACGGATGCCGCCGTCGACGAGCACAGGCACGCGGTCGCCGACCGCGGTCGCGATGTCGGGCAAGGCAACCGCAGTTGCAACCGCACGATCCAGCTGACGACCACCGTGGTTGGACACGACGATGCCGGCAGCACCAGCCTCGACACATGCATTGGCGTCGTCAACGCGCAGCACACCTTTGACAAGCACTGGCAGACCGCTGGTTTCACGCAGACATCGGATCGTCTGTAACGTGATGCTCGGGTCCTGGTCGATCGCTTCGTAGCGCTCGCGCCGCGTGCCCTCACGCGAGGGCAGGTTCGCGAAGAGCATCTCGTCGGTGAAGGGCGGGGTGCCTTGGCGTGGCTTTCGTCCGAGCACCGGCGTGTCACCGGTGAGTACGAGTGCCGTCGCCCCGGCTGCGGCAGCTCGGCGCACCACCCCTTCGGTCAGTGAC
>JBHEMA010000116.1:0-6170 GCA_046262795.1 Candidatus Dormibacteria bacterium
CGATCACGGAACCGCTTGGTGATGAGCAGGGTGAGAGCGCCGCGCCCGATGACGCTCCATCCGAGCAGGGCGACGCGTCCGGTGACGTCCGCGGACAGGAACGCGCCACCGACGCGATGACTCGCGCAAGCGGTGAACAACTCTTTGAGGGATCGCTGTTCCCGGTGCGCAAGATCTCACTGCCACGCGATCGCCGCAGCCGCTCTGCCAGCGGCAAGCGCAGTACGGCGCAGAGCAAGGACAGACGCGGCCGGTACGTGCGTGCGACGCAGACCGAGCACACGACGGACGTGGCGTTTGACGCGACCATGCGCGCCGCAGCGCCTCACCAGCTGCGCCGGCGGGCGGACCGCAGCCGCGGCGAAGGACCCGCGCTGCACCTCGAGCGTCAGGATCTGCGCCAGAAGGTGCGCCGGCGACGGACGGGCACACTCATCGTCTTCGTGGTCGACGCGAGCGCGTCGATGGACGCGGAGCAGCGCATGCAGGCGACCAAGGGCGCCGTGCTCTCACTGCTCCGCGACGCATACGTCCGTCGCGACAAGGTTGCACTCGTCGTCTTCTCCGGACGCACGGCGCGCGTGGTGCTGCATCCGACGTCGAGCATCGACCTCGCCGAGCAGCGCCTGCAACGCCTCACTGTCGGCGGTACCACCCCGCTCACGCACGGTCTCGTTGCCGGCCTCAAGCTGGTGCGCACGGAACGCATCCGCGACAGCTCGGTGTATCCGCTGATCGTGCTCATCAGTGACGGCCGCGGCAACATCTCGCTCTTCGGGGAGGAACCACTGTCCGAGGCGCAGCGAATGGCGGAGCAGCTTGCAGCCGAGCGTATCCACGTGCTCGTCATCGACTCCGCTAGCGACCACTCGGCACGGGCCGCACTGCCGCGTATCGGGATGCACCACCGCACACCGTTGTTCGGTGGTTACGGCTTCAATGCGTGTCAGGATCTCGCGCAGCGCGCGGGCGGTGAGTATCTCGGTCTGTACGACCTCTCGCAGGGCGCCATCGTCGAGGGCGTGGAAAAAACGCTCAGGCGCTAAGACGCTGAGACAATAGAAGCATGGAGAGTACGCGCACCCTTTTCCCGTTCACGGCAATCGTCGGCCAGGAGCCGATGAAGGAGGCGCTCGTGCTCAACGCGATCAATCCTGCAATCGGCGGCGTCCTCATCCGTGGCGAGAAGGGCACGGCCAAGTCGACCGCCGTGCGTGCGCTGGCACGCTTGCTCCCTGAGCTCGAGGTCGTCGTCGATTGCCGCTACGGCTGTTCGCCCGAATCGCCCGACCTGCAGTGCACGGATTGCACAGCGCGCATCTCCGCAGGTGAGGAGCTGCCACGCGGACGCCGTCAGATGCGCGTCGTGGAGCTGCCGATCAACGCGTCGGAAGATCGCGTTGTCGGGGCCATCGATATCGAGGCCGCGATCAAACGCGGTGAGAAGGAATTCGAGCCAGGGGTGCTCGCGGAGGCGAACCGCAACATCCTCTATGTCGACGAAGTCAACCTGCTCGACGACCACATCGTCGACGTTCTGCTCGACGCCGCCGCCATGGGACAGAACACCGTCGAGCGGGAAGGCGTGTCGGTGTCGCATCCGTCGCGCTTCATCCTCGTCGGGACGATGAACCCCGAAGAGGGCGACCTGCGTCCGCAGCTGCTCGATCGCTTCGGCTTGTGCGTCGATGTCGAGGGCATCCACGATGTGCGCCAGCGTGTCGAGATCGTCGAGCGCCGCGAGGCCTACGAGGAAGACCCCGAGGCGTTCGCAGCCCGATTCCAACCCGACGAGCGTGAAGAAGCGTCACGCATCGCGCGTGGCATTGCGACGCTGTCCGACGTCGTCGTCGACCGCGAGATCCTCGTCGCGATCGCGGGGCTCAGCATCGAGCTCGAGGTGGACGGGCATCGCGCCGACATCGTCATGCGCAAGAGCGCACAGGCCCTCGCCGCTCATGAAGATCGAGCCGGCGTCGTCATCGAGGACGTCGAACATGTCGCGCCGATGGTCATGGCGCACCGCGTGAAGCCGTCAGTGAGCGCGAACCGGCGTGGCGCCCCGGATATCGGCGAGGTCCTTCGTAGCGCGCGCAACGGCGCCTGACCTCCCGACGGACGCCTGCCGCCACAGACCGACGCCGTACGCACCCATGACCGTGACCAGCGCGATCGTGGGCAGCGACCAGATCTGCAGCAGCGCCCAGTACCATGGGGTACCGCTGACCATGGCGAGCCCGGATGTCGTTGTAGCCACCGTCATCCACGGGATGAGCACCTCGAGGATCAGCGCTTCGACGAAGACAGCTGCAATGACCGCGTACTGACCCTGCTTGATCGCCCACGCGGCGGCAGCGACAAGCACGATCGATGCGCTGACGTAGTGGGAATACCACGCGATGGTTCCGGCGACGAGCATCGCGCCGATGCCCATCGCATACGCGTCGCGGATATCGAGGCGTGACGTTCGTCGCGCGAGCGCATAGAGACCCGCGAGCACAGCTACGCCGCTGCACGCAATACCGGCTCGAAGCCACAACGCGTCGGGGCTGAACGCGAGCACTGAATGGTCGAAGAACCTGCTCCAGACGCCGTTGAGCGTCTGGTTGTACACCCACCCGTTGGGTCGCCCGAGCAACGGCAGGACAGCCGTGACCCACATCCACGTCGTCTGCCAGCCGACAACGAAGACAGCAGACAGACTGCACGCTGCGGCGGTCGCCGCCATCGCCGCCGAGGCACCCCAGCGACGCCTGCCAACGAGTACGACGAGCATGACGATCGGTGCGAGCTTGATCGCTGCCGCGAAACCCAGAATCATGCCGGCGCGCGTGTCGTGCTCTCGGCGCAGCCATCGCATTCCGAGCACCATGCAGAGAAAGAGCACGCAGTTGATCTGTCCGAGAAACAGGTTGTACGTCGCGGGGAAGAAGGCGAGTGTTGCCACCACGGTCAGCTGCCGGCGGGGCCACCCAGCCGGTAGGAATTCGTCGAGCAAGAACCACATGCCGGCGCCGAGCGCAGTCGCCTCCAGCCACAGCCAAAGGATCTGCGCAGCGGCGTGCGGCAGCAGTCCGAACGGCGCCACCACCACAGCGGCGAACGGCGGGTACAGGAAATGGTCGAACACCACGCTGACGTCGATTGCCTGCGGCGCGTACAACGCGTGACCTGTGAGCAACCAGCGTGCTGCTTCCCAGTACGCTTGGAAGTCTTCGTATCGGCCGAGGCCGCCGATGAGCGGCCTGATGACGAAGTTGACGACGCCGTTGACAACGGCAAGGGCAACAGCGAGGCCGAGCAGCAATCGCCATCGCCGCTGCAGGAATGCGCCCACGAAGGCATTCTCTGGGCGCATGTCCGGCCGCCCGGCGGCCGTTACCTTACCGCGACCCCAGCGCCGCCTCGCCCACGCTCACGAGCAGGTCCCAGGTGTTGCGCAGCGAGAAGCTGAAATGCGCCATCACGACTGCAACGACGGCGCCGAAGGGCCCGTCGATGGCGCCGTTGGAGAAGAGGACGCCTGCGGCGATCGTCGCCGCGTAGCAGAGCACAGCGATGCCGAGTCGAAATGTCAGCACGGCGGCGCGCAGCGTATGCGTCTCGCTGCGGATGGCACTGCGCAACGGCGCAATGAGAATTGCGAGGCTTACGGCACCGGTGATCTGCAGCTCGAGGCCCGCATTGCGGGCGTCCTGTGGAATCAACATGAAGAGGGCGACGAACAGGACCGATGTGAAGTTCGCCAGCGTGACTCGCGCGAGTGCACGTACCTCGGGGCGCGCGAGCACTGTGCGCAGGTGCAGCGACAGTCCGACGAAGAGCAGACCGACGAGGGTCGCGGCGGCGGCGCCCGCGGTAAGGAAGAAGTCGTGCCAGCCCTGCGCGACGGACTGGAAACTCACTCGTACGTCAGACCCGTGATGCCGCCGCCGCACAGCACGAGCGCGCGGTTCTCGAGTTGTTGCGACACCCGGGCCGGGGCTACCCGCCGCTCCGGAGTGCGTCGCTCGGCCATCCCGTTCCGCGTTTTCGCCATGTGTGCGCTGATTATCTCTAGGATGCTCTGGCGTGTCCCGCCTCGGCTTGATCCGGAACTTCAGCATCATCGCGCACATCGACCACGGCAAGTCGACGCTCGCTGATCGGCTGCTCGAGCGCACCGGCACTGTGGCAGCACGCGACATGCAGGACCAGGTGCTCGATCAGCTCGACCTCGAACGTGAGCGCGGCATCACCATCAAGGCGCAGGCGGTGCGTCTCGACTACAGCGCGCGCGACGGTGAGACGTACGAGCTCAACCTCATCGACACGCCGGGACACGTCGACTTTGCGTACGAGGTTTCGAGGTCGCTCGCTGCATGCGAGGGAGCCTTGCTCGTTGTCGACGCATCGCAGGGTGTCGAGGCGCAGACGCTGGCCAACGTCTATCAGGCCGTTGACAACGACCTCGAGGTGATTCCGGTCATCAACAAGATCGATCTGCCATCCGCCGACCCAGATCTCGTGCGCAAGGAGATTCAGGAGGTCATCGGACTCGACGGCGCGCGTGCCATCCTCGCCAGCGCACGAGACGGCATCGGCGTCGACGAGGTGCTCGAGGCGGTGGTGCAACGAGTTCCGTCGCCGCGCGGTGACCCGCAGGCACCGCTGAAGGCGTTGATCTTCGACGCCAAGTACGACGCCTATCGCGGCGTCATCGTCTACGTGCGTTTGGTCGACGGCTCACTGCATGCGGGCATGCGCGTCCGCATGATGGCGACGCACAAGGAATTCATCGTCGACGAGGTGGGTGTGTTCAAGCCCGGGATGGCCCCGTCTTCCGATGGATTGACCACCGGTGAGGTCGGATACCTGATCGCGTCCATCAAGAACGTGCGCGATAGCAGGGTCGGCGATACCGTCACCGATGCGGCGCATCCCGCGAACGCTCCGCTCCCTGGATATCGCTCCGTGACACCGATGGTCTTCGCCGGCATCTTCCCGCTTGACACTGCGCAGGCGGAAGACCTCAAAGAGGCACTCGGGCGGCTCAACCTCAACGATGCGTCGTTGGTGTATCAACCGGAGTCGTCCGCTGCACTGGGCTTCGGATTTCGCTGCGGCTTTCTGGGACTCCTGCACATGGAGATCGTGCAAGAGCGGCTGGAGCGCGAGTTCGGTCTCAGCCTCATCACCACTGCGCCCACGGTCGAGTACCGCGTGCGCTTGCGCATCGGCGAGACGATCACCGTCGACAATCCCGATCTGCTCCCCGACCCGTCGCACATCGAAGCGATCGAGGAGCCGCGCACGAAGGCGACCGTCCTTACGCCGAGCGCCTACGTCGGCACCGTGATGGAGTTGTGCCAGGAGCGTCGCGGTGAGTTCAGTCAGATGGAGTACCAGCCCGGCGACCGCGTGCTCCTCACGTACGACCTACCGCTCGGCGAGATCATCCACGACTTCTACGACCAGCTCAAATCCCGCAGCCGCGGCTACGCGTCGCTCGACTACGACATCACCGGCTTTCGTGAGGCGACGCTGGTCAAGCTGGACATGCTTGTCGGCGGTCAGCGTGTCGACGCGCTCAGCATGATCGTGCATCGTGATCGCGCACGAGAGCACGGTCGCCGACTGGCCGAGCGGCTGCGCAAGCTCATCCCACGCCAGCTGTTCGAGGTACCCATACAGGCGGCGATCGGTGGCAAGATCATCGCGCGCGAAACGGTCTCCGCCATGCGCAAGGACGTGCTGGCAAAGTGCTACGGCGGTGACGTGACGCGCAAGCGCAAGCTGCTGGAGAAGCAGCGCGAAGGCAAACGACGCATGAAGCGCGTCGGCAACATCGAGATCCCGCAGGAGGCGTTCATGGCAGTGCTCAAGCTGGACGAGGACTGATGCCGCGTCCGAATCCGCCTCGGAAACGTCCACGCCGGCCCGCGGGTCAGAGACCTGCGCGCGCCGACGCTGAGCTGACGAAGCAGACGGCACAGAGCGCGCAGAAGCAGCCACCGTCGAGCGCCAGGTCCGCGCCGCGTAGCCGCGGCGGCGCCGCCGCAGCAGCAGCACCGCCGGAAGAGATGTGGTCGCGCCGTTCCTACGCGATTCTCATCGGGTTGATCGCGGTGACTGAAACCTTCATCAGCCTGGCGCTGCTCGGTTTCAACACGCCGTCAAAGGACCTCATC
>JBHEMA010000117.1:0-5511 GCA_046262795.1 Candidatus Dormibacteria bacterium
GGTCAAGATGATCATGTCGGACGAATCCTGGTACGTGGTCCGCAACACGCCGGGCGTGACCAGCTTCGTGGGCTCCGGCAACAAGCCGGTGCCGCTGCAGGAGCACGAGATCAAGGGCATTCAGAAGCAGGTGAAGGCCGAAGCGCCCACCAAGGTCTCGGTCGAGTACGAGGTCGGAGAGAACGTGCGTGTCATCGACGGTCCCTTCACCGACTTCCACGGCAAGGTGACCGACATCAACGTCGAGAAAGGCAAGCTGAAGGTGCTCGTGAACATGTTCGGACGCGAGACACCTGTCGAGCTGGACCTGTTGCAGGTCGAGAGGTTGCGCTAATGGGAAAGAAGAAAGTCAAGACCGTCATCCGCCTGCAGATCCCCGCCGGCAAAGCGACGCCCGCGCCGCCGGTGGGCACCGCGCGCGGTACGCACGGCATCAACATCATGGAGTTCACCAAGGCGTACAACGAGCGCACCCAGGCGCAGGCCGGCAGCATCATCCCGGCGGAGATCACGGTTTACGAGGACCGTACGTTTTCGTTCGTCACCAAGACGCCCCCGGCAGGTGATCTGCTCAAGAAGGCCGCCGGCGTCGAGAAAGGTTCGGCAACCCCGAACCGGGCAAAGGTGGGTTCGGTGACGCGTGACCAGGTGCGCGAGATCGCGCAGACGAAGATGGAAGACCTGAACGCGAACGACATCGACCAGGCAATGCGCATCGTCGAAGGGTCGGCGCGATCCATGGGAATCACGGTCAACTGATCGACCACGTGGGAGGACGCCACGGGCGCCCGCTCGCACCACAGGGAGGCGAGATGCCGAAAAATCACGGAAAGAAGTACCGCGACGCTTCCGCAACGCTCGAGAACGGCAAGCTGTATCCACCGCCGGAAGCGGTGTCGCTGGTGCGGCAGACGTCACTGACGAAGTTCGACGCGTCTATCGAGGCGCACGTACGGCTCGGCGTCGATCCGCGGCACGCGGATCAGATGGTGCGGAGCAGCGTCGTGCTGCCGCACGGCACGGGCAAGTTGCGCCGCATCGCGGTGTTCGCACAGGGCGAGAAGCTGCGCGAAGCAGAGGAGGCGGGGGCGAACATCGTCGGTGGCGAGGACCTGGTGAAGAAGGTGCAGGACGGCGCCATCGACTTCGACGTCGCCCTGGCGACGCCGGACGTGATGGGGCTGGTCGGGCGCCTCGGCAAGGTCCTCGGGCCTCGCGGCCTGATGCCCAATCCGAAAGCGGGAACGGTGACCTTCGACATCGCCAAGGCCATTCGTGACGTGCAGGGAGGTCGCGTCGAGTTTCGCGTCGACCGTTTCGGCATCGTGCACGTGGCCATCGGCAAGGCGTCGTTCGACGACGACAAGCTGCGCGACAACTTCGCGGCGCTGATGGACGCCATCGTGCGCGCGAAGCCGCAGGCTGCGAAAGGGACGTACGTGCGCACCGTGACGATTGCGGCGACGATGGGTCCCGGCGTGCACGTTGACCCGGTGCTCGCTGCGCGGCTCACGGCGGCGTAGCGGACCTCTCACATCGCCGTGATACGGCTGCTCATCGTCGATGACATCGCAAGCACTCGCGAGAACCTGCAGAAGCTGCTGAGCTTCGAAGAGGACATCGAGGTCGTCGGCATGGCCGGAGACGGTCGCGACGGACTCGAGCAGGCGCACAAGCTGCAACCCGACATCGTGCTCACCGACGTGAACATGCCGGTGATGGACGGCATCCAGCTGACCGAGAAGCTCGCGACGGAGCTGCCGCAATCGCCGACCATCATCATGTCCGTGCAGGGCGAGCGCGATTACCTGCGTCGCGCGATGCAGGCGGGTGCGCGCGAGTACCTCATCAAGCCGTTCAGCCATGACGAGCTGGTCGCGGCGATCCGCCGTGTGCATCAGCTCGAGCAGAAGAAGGGCGTGATGGCGGCGCGCACGCCGAGCGACGGTCAGCAGGGCTCGCAACGTGTCACGCCGGGCGACGTGATCGTCGTGTTCTCCGGCAAGGGCGGCGTGGGCCGCACGCTGCTGGCCACGAACCTCGCGGTTGCGCTGGCGACAGAGACCAAGGCGAGCGTCGCGCTCGTCGACCTCGACCTTCAGTTCGGCGATGTCGGCGTCATGCTCAACCTCGACCACAGCCGCAGCATCACCGACGTCGTCGACGCGGGTGAGGGGCTCGACGGCGATGTGCTCAAGGAGATTCTCGCCACCGGCCCGGCCGGCATTCGCGTGCTGCTGGCGCCGATCAGCCCGGAGCTTGCCGACCTCGTCACCGCAGAGCACGTGCGCTCGGCGATGACAGAGCTGCGCAAGTCGTTCGATTACGTCGTCGTCGACGCACCGTCGCACCTCGCGGAGTACGACCTCGAGGTGATCGAGGCGGCGCAGCGGATCATCGCGGTGACGACACTGACGATTCCCGCAATCAAGGACACCAAGCTGGGCCTCAAGGTGCTCGACTCGCTGAACATCGAGTCAGCGAACATCTCGCTCATCATCAACCGTATTGACGGCCATTCCGACTTCAACCGCGACTCGATCCAGCAGAACCTCGGGCACCCCGTGGCGGCGCAGCTGCCGCACGAGCCGCGCGTCGTCGGCGATTCCGTCACGCGTGGCGCGCCGTTCGTGATGCTGCATCCGGACTCTGACATCAGCCGCGCGGTGCGCGAGATCGTGGGACTGATCAGCCCCGAGCCGGTTGCGGCGGGTGGCGAGAAGCGTAAGAAGCGGGGGCTCTTCGGGCGCTGACGGTTCGCATCAACGGCGCGAGGGGCGCCCGTCTCTCGCTTCGCCGCTACGCGCCGCGGCCTCGCGCTCAGGTGAGCTGTTCGGCCAGTGCGACGATGATGCCTTCAGGGCCGCGGAGGTAGCAGAGGCGGTACTTGTCCTCGTATTGCGCGATTTCGCCGACGAGCTCGGCGCCCTGCGCGCGCATACGAGCAACAACGTCGTCAATGCGTTCGACGGTGAACATGACGTTACGTAGGCCCAGCGTGTTCGACGGCGCGGCCGCCGGTAGAGTCCTGATTGCGGCCGGCGAGTGGAACTTCGTCAGCTCGAGTCCGTCGCCGCCGTCCGGGGTGCGCAACATTGCGATGTCGACGCGCACATTGTCGAGCCCGGCAACACGATCCGCCCACTGTCCTTCGACCGGCGTCCTGCCTTCGAGCTCCATGCCGAGGTCGAGAAAGAAGACAATCGCCGCCTCGAGGTCATCGACGACGACACTGACGTGGTCCATACGTTGAATCGCCACACAGCCAAGCATACTGATGGCGATGCGGGGAGTTGACCGTGCTGCGCGTTAGTCGCGGGCGAAGCCGAGACGGCGCCGCGGCCGTTTTCGCGAGCTCGCACCGACGGGCTCCGCGCTCTGGCGCCGGACCAATGCGTTGGCGAGCTCATGCATCGCGCGTGTTGCGGCGCTCTGCGGCGCCGCGGTTACAAACGGGGCGCCCCGGCTGACAGAGCCGCCGACAACCGCCGGGTCGTACGGAATGTCGAGCGCGATCGGTGTGTGCAAGAACGCCTCCGCCTGCGCGCGCTCGAGGTTGTTCTCGGTGCGCGCATCACGGTTGTTGGCGACGAGCACGATGCGCTCCGCGGGGACCTTCAATACGCTCAGCACCGTCATCAACAGCCGCGTGTTCTTGACGCCTGTGACGCTGTAGTCGGTGACCAGCACCACCCGATCAGCGTTCTCGACCGCCTCGAGCGTGATCTCGCCGAGCTGCGACGTCGTGTCCGCTACAACGAGCTCATGACTGCGACGCAGCTCATCGAGCAGCGCGCGCACGTGCTGGGTGGTGACGTAATCGGCGAGCTCGGGGCTCGATGGCGCCGGCAGCACGTTGAGGCCCGTTGGCGTTCTGGCGAGCACGTCCTGAACGACCTCGCGGTCGGCGACGGCGTCGTGCGCTGCGAGGTCCGCGATGGTGCGTTGCGCTTTCACATCGAGCAACGCGGCGACATCGCCGAACTGCAGCGACAGGTCGACGAGAGCCACGCGTTCCTGTTCGGGTTGGGCGAGCGCAACGGCGAGATTGGTGGCAATCACCGTCTTGCCGAGCCCGCCTTTGCCCGCGATGACGGTGAACAGCCGGCCCGAAGGCGGTGGCTCGGCAGCAGCGGGCGCGGCACCGTTCGTGTCGCCCGTCGCCACCTCCACCTCCGTTGTCGGTGGCGCGGTCGCACGTTTGCGCAGCTGAAAGTCGTGCACGCGCTGGATGGCCGACACGAGATCGGCGCCCTTGAACGGCTTCTGCAGCACCTCGCGCGCACCCGCGAGCATCGCGCGGCGCATCAGGTCGTTTTCGGAGTCGAGCGATGTGATGATGACACCGGCGTCCGGCACGAACTGCGCCAGCATCTCCGTAACCCGGATGCCGTCCATGCCCGGGAGGTTCGCGTCCACGACGGCGACGTCCGGCCGCAGGTGAAGGCATTCCTGAATTGCCTCTTCACCGTCACGCACGGTGCCGCTGACCTGGATTGCCTCTTCGGCTCCCAGACGCCGACCGAGGTTTGCAAGGATGCGCTCGCTGCTGTCCGCGAGCAGCACGCGGATCGCTGCCATGGTCGCCTACTTCCGCCCCAGACTGAAGCGCCGGCGGTTGGCGCGTGCGCGAGCGCGGCCGGCATCGCGATCATCGGTCGCGGGTTCGGTCGCAGGTGCGAGATAGTCGACGAGTGCGTGGAACTGTCGCGCCATCTCCGAGCGCGGTTCGCTCAGCACGATGGGATGGCCGTTGTCGATCGCCTCGTCGACCCGCGGTTCGAACGGCAGCTGCACAAGGGTGCGAAAACGCAGGATCTGCTCGACCTCTTCCCTGGGGAAGTTCACACGCTGACGCGTTTGATTGAGGACGAGACCGATGCGGTTCTTCTCGATCCCAAGCGATTGGAACAGCTTGAGTGTGACGCGTGTGTCCTTGACGGTGGTGACGTTGAACGCCGTCACGAGCAGGATTTGATCAGCAAGCTCGATGACCTCGAGCGTGCGCTCCTCGAGATGCGACGAGGCGTCGATGACGATGTAGTCGTACGTCTTCGCGATCTCGCGCAGGATGGCGCGCAGGTTTGCGGTCGTCACCAGATCGGCGAGCTCCGGGCTTGCCGGCGCCAGGAGCACGCGCACATCAGCGGGACCTGTCGCGAGCACCTCGTCGATGAACTCGGCGTCGACAGCCTCACCCTGCTGCGCCAGGTCGTCAATTGACGTCAGGTGGTTCTCGATGCGCAGCATGACGCCTGCGTCGCCGTACTGCAGGTCGAGGTCGATGAGGGCAACGCGGCCTGCTGTTTCTGCGGATAGCGCAACCGCCAGGTTGCTCGCGACCAGCGATGTGCCGACGCCTCCCTTGCCCGAGTAGACGAGAAAGATCTCGCCACGTGTGCGGCCGGCGCGTCGCGGGCGCCGCGCCGCGATCTCGTGGATCGGTTCGCCGCTTGGGTGCGCGCCATTCTGTGGCGCGCCGTTCTGTTCCGCGCCGGGTTCGGCTGCGAC
>JBHEMA010000118.1:0-3233 GCA_046262795.1 Candidatus Dormibacteria bacterium
AGACGTAGCTCTCGAGGGGGACACGGACTCGATCGTCACCATGTTGGAGGACGACGACAGCGAGAGTCGCACGCGCTTCGACAACGATCCGCACGTGATCGAGGCGCGGCGCCAGATCAACGAGCGGCTGCGTAAGCGCCGCTGCGACGATGCCGCGTCGCTGCTGCAGAAACTGTCAGCAGACGTCGGCGGGCGCCCGGTGGCGGAGCTGGCACTGGATGCGGGCGATCGCTGCCGTGCGTTGGGCAAGGCGAACGCCGCGCTCAGCTGCTATCTGGCAGCCTCACGCGCCGATCCGGTGCACGAAGCACCACTGCTTCGCCTCGCGGACATCTGTCTCGACGACAAGGACATCGAGCTCGCCGTTTCGTACCTCGATCGTGTCGCGCGACTCCACCGTCTTCGGGGCGACATCAAAGGCGCGCTGCGCATCTATCGAAAGATCGCAACCGTCGCGCCCTATCGCGACGACATCCTCGCAACGCTGATGCGGGCACAGGCGACCGGTCAGTTCGAAGACTGACACGCGGGGCGGAGCGCCCGCGTGATCCCTTTGTTACCGGTTGGCGATCTGAGGCCGCGCGGTGTGGGGGAAACTCGATTCGGCCTCGAAAGCGATTGAGCGCAAGGAGAACCAGTGTCCATTCAGGCAAGCAAACCGAACAATCGAGTGTTCCTCATGCTGGGGATCCTGCTCGCTGCGCTCGCGTTCGGCGGCGTGCTTTTCGCGCTGCGTCAAAACAGCGCCGGCGGATCAACGCAGAGCGTCGTTGTCGCCAAGAAGCCACTGCCCGTGGGAACGACTATCACTGCAGACGTGGTGACGACGCAGGACGTGCCCACGAATGCCGTGCCGTCCGACGCATACACCGTGCCGAGCGCCGTGCTCAGCAAGACGACGACTGCAGCAGTGGGTGCGAATGCTCCGCTGGTTCCGGCATATTTCGCGTCGTCACCGCTCGCGGCGCCGCAGGCGCAGTCAACGTCGAGCAGCACCAACGCTCCGGTGTCGCTCGAGACGGCCATCACCAAGGGCTACGTTGCGCTCGCCATTCCGTCAGCCGGCACCGGTACCGGCGCAACGGGAGATCTCGCCTCAGCCGGCTACTACATCCTCCAGGGTGACCACATCGACATCCTCATCAGCTCTGGCACAAACGGAGCCATCCGCTATTCGTTCCAGGACGTTCCGGTGCTGCGCGTCGGTGTGAGCGGCGCGCCGGGTGCTGCACCAAGCGTCTACGTCGTCGAGGTGCCTCGCAGTCAGTCCGAGATCCTCACCGCCCTGGTCACGGCGAAGGGATCGCAAACTGTCGTGAAGTACGTGCTGCGCCCGCAGTCCGAGTGGGGCAAGGTTGCCGCCGACAACTCCACCTACTCGCCGAACTACCTGCCCGCGAACGCCGGGCCCTCGCTGCCGGCGACGCCGAACGACAACGCCGTCAACGCCGCGACGCTCAGCTCGCTCTTCGGAGGCTGATCATGGCGCTGAGTCCAGCGTCGCTGATCGCCGCGGCGCTGGTCGCGTCGGCAGTCCTCGCGTTCTCCGCCTTCTTCCTGAGCGGCCGCACCAGCCAGGCGGATGCGATGGCGAGGCGGCTCAACCAGTACGGCGGTGTCGCCGTCGCAACCGCGCCACCGAAGCGCGTCCGCACGGGCAACATGCTGCGCGACCTGCTCGGAGCTGCGACGTCGGCGATCAACCCGATGCTGTCTCGCACGTCCGCCAGCGGCAAGCTCGCCGACGATCTGCAGAAGGCCGACCTCAAGCTCAAGTCTTCGGAGTGGGTGCTCGCCGTCGCAGGCGTCGGCACGCTCGTGGGCGTCCTCATTGCCGTGCGGTTCGGCTCGCCGATTGCCTTCGTGCCGTGCCCCATCGCGGTGTGGGTGCTGTCCGGATTGTTTCTCAAGTTCCGGCAACGGCGTCGCGTGCGCAAGTTCAACAGTCAGCTGGGCGACACCATCCTGCTGCTGAGTAACGCGCTCAAGGCAGGCCACTCGTTCGCGCAGGCGTTGTCGTCGGTGTCCAAGAATGCGAGTCCGCCGATTTCGGAAGAGTTCGCGCGCGCGACACGCGAGATCGCGCTCGGCATCACGGTCGACGACGCGCTGATGCACATGGTCGAGCGCAACAAGTCCGAGGACTTCGACCTCATGGTGACCGCGGTGCAGATCCAGCGTGTCGTCGGCGGCAACCTCGCGGAGATCCTCGACACCATCGCATTCACGATTCGCGAGCGCATTCGCATTCAAGGAGAGATCCGCACGCTCACGGCGCAGGCCCGCACATCCGGATGGATCATCACCATTCTCCCGTTCGCGCTCGCGGGCGTTCTCGCGCTCATCTCGCCCGGATACTTCGGGCCGTTTCTCACCGACCCGCTCGGACACATCATGATCGGCATCGGAGTCGTCTCCATCGCGATCGGCGCAGCGGCGATCCAGAAGATCGTGAAGATCGAGGTGTGACGTGAGCATGCTGGCAATCGGCATCGCGGTCGTCGCCGGTCTCGGCGTTCTCTTCATCGTGTTCGGCCTGACGATGTCAGTCGCGCCACGGCCCGGCGACCTGCTCGAGGCCCGGCTGGCGCAGTTCACTGAGCTGGGACGTCAACCGGCGACGCTCACCGAGGTCGAGCTGTCGCTGCCCTTCTTCGAGCGAGTCATCCGGCCGGTGCTCGACAACGTCGGTGGCTTCGTGACCCGCCGCATGCGTGCGGGCAGCCTCTAGCAGCTGCAGGAGGACCTCAACCTTGCCGGCCGTCCCTGGGGAATCACCGCGAGCGGCTTCTACCTGCTGCGCCTGCTGTCGCTCGTACTCCTCACTGCGCTCGGATTTGCGGTGTCAGTGCTGCTGAGCTTCGACATGCCGCTGTGGCTGTGCGGCCCTGGTGGTGGCGGCGTCCTCGGGTACTTGCTGCCGCAGATGACCCTGAAGTCGCGGATCAAGAAGCGCAAGAAGGCGATTCTGCTCGCTATGCCCAGCGCGCTCGACCTGCTGACGATCAGCGTCGAGGCCGGTCTGAGCTTTGACGCGGCGCTCACACGCGTCGCGGAGAAATACGAAAACCCGCTGACGCAGGAGATCACACAGGTCCTCAATGAGGTACGGCTCGGCCGTTCGCGCGTCGAGGCCCTCGAAGACATGGCCCGCCGGTGCAGGGTCGAGGAGCTCACCAACTTTGTGCAGGCAGTGGTGCAGTCCGAGCAGCTCGGCGTCGGCATCGCCAACG
>JBHEMA010000119.1:0-3087 GCA_046262795.1 Candidatus Dormibacteria bacterium
GTCGGCGCAATGCTCAGCGGTGAGATCGCGCGGCGTCACGGCGCAAGCGGATTGCGCGATACGGGCATCACCATCGACCTCGACGGTGCGGCTGGGCAATCGTTCGGCGCGTGGCTCGCGCACGGCGTGACTCTTTCGCTGCGCGGCGAGGCCAACGACTATGTGGGCAAGGGTCTCTCCGGTGGACGACTCATCATTCGCCCACCGCAACGTTCGCGCCGCAATGCGGAGGACGACATCGTCGTCGGCAACGTCGCTCTGTACGGAGCGACGTCAGGCGAGGCGTTCATTCGCGGCGTCGCCGGGGAACGGTTCGCGGTGCGCAACAGCGGGGCGGTTGCGGTGGTGGAGGGAGTCGGCGATCACGGATGCGAGTACATGACCGGTGGCACCGTCGTCGTCATCGGACGCGTCGGCCGCAACTTCGCGGCGGGCATGAGCGGGGGCACCGCGTACGTGTTCGACGAAGGCGGGTCCTTCGCGGACCACTGCAACGATTCGTCCGTCGACATCGAGGAGCTGAGCGACGGCGACGACATCGACTTCGTCCAGTCGCTGCTGGAGCGTCACGCGTCGCTCACGGGCAGTGCCGTCGCCAAGCGCTTCCTGCGCCGGTGGCCGCAGACGATCCCGCACATGGTCAAGGTGATGCCCGAGGAGTACCGTCGCGCGTTGCGCGAGGAACGCCTGGAGCTGGTGGGATGAGCGCTGCGCGCACCGGTTTCCTGGAGCATGCGCGGCGCACGCCGCCCAAACGTGCCGTCGACGAGCGAGTGCGCGATTACCGCGAGGTCTACCTGCCGCTGCCGCTGCATTCCTTGCAGGAGCAGGCGAATCGGTGCATGGACTGCGGGGTAGCGTTCTGCCATCACGGGTGCCCACTGGGCAACCTCATTCCGGAATGGAATGACCTCGTCGGCCGCGACGACTGGCAGGCCGCGTCGACGCGCCTGCATCTCACCAACAACTTCCCCGAGTTCACCGGTCGCCTGTGTCCGGCGCCCTGCGAGCCGGCGTGCGTGCTGGCGATCAACGACGACCCGGTCACGATCAAGGTGATCGAGAACGCGATCATCGACCGTGCGTTCGACGAAGGCTGGGTGCGCGCCGAACCACCGGCGCATCGCACCGGCAAGCGCGTCGCAGTCGTGGGCTCGGGCCCTGCCGGACTCGCCGCCGCGCAGCAGCTCAACGCTGCGGGCCACCTGGTCACGGTCTACGAAAAGGCTGACCGCGTCGGAGGACTGCTTCGCTATGGCATTCCCGATTTCAAGATGGAGAAGTGGGTCCTCGACCGGCGGCTCGCACTGCTCGAGGCGGAGGGCATCGTGTTCGAAACCGGGTACGACGTCGGACGCGACGTGACCGTGCAGCAACTACGCGAACGGTGTGATGCTGTGGTCCTCGCGGTCGGTGCCGAGGTGGGACGCGACGTCGACGTCCCCGGCCGTGAGCTGCGTGGCATCCATATGGCGATGGACTACCTCGTGCAGCAGAACCGTCGCGTCGCCGGCGATCGCATCGCGACCGACGTCGAAGCGATTACGGCAGCAGGCAAGCGCGTGCTCATCATCGGCGGCGGTGACACGGGCGCCGATTGTCTCGGCAATGTCATCCGCGAACAGTGCAGCTCGGCGCAGCAGCTGTACATCCACCCCCAGCCGCCCGATGTGCGGCCGCCGCACAACCCGTGGCCGGAATGGCCGCTCATCCTGCGTACATATCCGGCGCACGAGGAGGGCGGTGCTCGCGACTTCGGCGTCATGGTGACGGGATTCAGCGGCGATGATGGCCGCGTGCGCAGCGTGCGAACAGTGCGCGTCGAGCCACGACGCGACGGCCTTGCTCGCGAGTTCCTGCCGATCGCCGGCTCCGAGTCATCGCTCGACGCCGATCTGGTGCTGCTCGCGATCGGTTTCGCCGGGGCGGCGGCGTCTCGCTTGCTCGACGACCTCAACCTCCCGCGCGATTCGCGGCGCAACGTCGCTGTCGATGACACCTTGGCCACGCCGGTCCCGGGCGTGTTCGCTGCGGGCGACGCCGTCCGCGGCGCGTCGCTGATCGTCTGGGCGATCGCCGACGCCCGCCGTGCAGCAGCCGCCTGCGATCGGTATCTTTCCTCTCTCGGAATGGCGGCATGAGGTACACAAAGTTCGCCGACGTCCTCGGCGCGGGCGCGATGCTCGCGCTTGTGGCCTGCGGCGGCACATCGAGCGCGTCGCCGTCGCCCGCACCGGCGACTCCGGCGCCGACGACGTGCTGCACGCCTCCTCCGTCGCCCTCGGCGTCCTCCGGCCCGTCAACGTTCGTGCCCTGCACGACATCGCCACCGACGACGTCCGCCGAACCTGCCGAGAGCGGACCGACCGGCGCCTGCAAGGTGGCGCAGATCCTGTACACGAGCAACGGTCCATGCGGACCGGGTGGCAGCGGTCAGACCTACGCGCAGGCATGTCCCGTCACCGACGACCTCGGCATGAAGCTCGACCACAATCCGACGTCCGGACCCGCCGGTGGGGCCGACCCCGTGTGCAGGTGTCAGGCCACATGGATGTCGGCGACGTACACGGTCACGCAGACGCCGGTGAACCAGACGCAGTACACAGTGAAGGTGCAGCTGACGTTCGGACCGACGAGCGCGGAGACATTCGACGTCGTCGTGCTATCCGTCGAGTCCGGGTCACTTGCCGACGACATTCTCTGCGGCAACGGCGATCCAAGCACATCCATCAAGGGGTCCTCGCCCGGACCCTGTTCGTGATCGCATACGCCCACCGGGGCGGTGCGGACGAGGCGCCGGAGAACACGCTGCCCGCGTTCGAGCACGCCGTCTCGCTCGGCTATCGATGGCTCGAAACCGACGTGCACGTCACGCGCGACGGCGTGGTGATGGCCTTTCACGACGACAGGCTCGACCGCGTCACTGATCGCGCCGGACGCATGATCAGCCTCACCCTCGACGAGGTTCGCGCAGCCGACGCCGGTTACTGGTTCACGCTCGACCAGGGCACGACGTATCCGTTTCGCGGACGCGGAGTCACTGTGCCGACGCTCGAAGAGCTGCTCACGCGCTGGCCACATGTGTGC
>JBHEMA010000120.1:0-5473 GCA_046262795.1 Candidatus Dormibacteria bacterium
GCAGCCGAGTCCGAGCGCTTGAGCCGGGTTCGTGATGAGGCCGCCAGGGACGTTGCAGTAGAGGTTGCTCGCCGTCTGCGTCGTGAAGTCGGTCGTACCGGCGGCAGTGCTTGTGGGTGTCGTGGGCCCGCTCGTTGACGGGTTCGTGCACAGTGTCCCGGGATTGTTCGGCGGTGCCGCGTTGTGCGTCGGCAGTCCCGTCGGATCACAGAGATTGAGAGCGTTGTCCTGGCTGAGAACGTCGCCGGCCGACGACACGGCGGTGATGTGCGGAACCACTGGAACAGTGTTGGCGCCGTTCTCGCCTTCGATGAACGCGACGCTGCCGCTCGCATTGTTGGCCCACAGCGTCGGGCAGTTGTCGCCCGTCAGAAGCGCGCTGCCGCTGCAACCCAACGTCGTCTTCTGCGCGGCCTTGGTCTCGTCGAAGCACTGCTGAACAGCCGCGAGACACCCGTTCTGCGTCGATTTCTCGTACAGCTGCACCGAGGTGGGAGGCGGCAAGCGCACGCCGCCGGTCACCGGATTTGCATAGGCAGTCGCGATGGTCGTCATGACTTCGCTCGATATACCGAGCGCCTGCATCACGTAGTTGCGCACCTTCTGCACGACCACGACCTGCACGCAGTTGAACTGGTAACCAGGCGGGCTCAGGTTCGGATTACACCCCTTGGGCATCGTCGAACCGCCGTACGACTTCGGCGGGTCGTTGACGATGACCTCCGTGTTGAAGGCCGTGGGTGTCGCGGTGCACCCGCCCGCGTACGACGAATCAAAGAACTCGACGCTCAGCTGCGACCCGGTGTTGACCGCGGGCGAGCACGGAGTCGATGGGCTGGATGGCCAGACCGTCGCGAAGCCATTGGCGGCGACATAGTCATGCGCCGTGGAAACGGCCAGGTCACTGTTGGTAGGCGCCGCGGTCAAAACACCGCTGCCGGAGGTGTTCGCTTCAGCCAGCAGCTGATCCGCGGCCGCGAGCGCGGCCGAGTCGACGGCGCTTTGACTGACGCGCTTCTGCGCGAACTGGTGTCCAAGGTCCACGCTCAGCCCGGTGAAGCCAATGAGCACGAAGATCATCAACCCGACGAGGGGCAGCGCCTGGCCGCGCTGTCCGCGACGATGGAGGCGACGTGGATGCATCAGTACTGCGACATCTCGTTCGCTTGCGCTGTCATCGTGATCTGCGGGAAGAGTTGAGATGCGATCGGCGTCCACGGAACGAACCTGAACGTCACGAGCGCGGTGACCGACCCAGAGGGACGTGCCGGCTCAGTACCCCTGCCCACCGTGTTGGAGCAGTTCTGCGCCGGTGGGCTCGCCGTCGCCTGTGCCGGATAGAGGTACAGGTAGCCGCTGTTCGCGCCGGCCGGCGTGGTGTATGGCACTGGGTTGCTGCTGGGATCCGTGTTGCCGATGACCGAGTTGGGATCTGCCGAGACCGTGACGCCATTGCCTGCTGTCTGCGTCGCGTTGATCGCGGAGCAATCACTCGCCTGGTTGTCAGGGAGCGCGATCTGGCGGGCCGCGTAGTCGGCGTCCTGTCCGAGCATCACCCACGTGTACACGGCGCGTCCAAAATCGATCGTCATGAACAGCAGCAGAACCACCACAGGCAACGCAAGCGCGGTTTCGACCATTCCCTGCGCGCGCTGACGCCGGAGTCGTCGCCCGTGGCGAACCACGTGAGGGCGCCGCGATGGTGCGCGATTGCTCGTTGCATTGGAAGAGGCCATGGCTTGAGGAGGGCTTTTGCTCGCCTGCTGTCCGATTCTCAGGCCGCCGTTCGGCCATGCCCTTTGCGGCGCTGCGACGACGATGCAACGGTGTCAACCGGTTTTCGTAGCATCGAGTGCAGTGCCAGGCCCGATCTCGACGCGCCTCTATCTCGTGCGCCACTGCGACGTGCACAACCCCGATGGCGTCCTCTACGGGCACCTGCCCGCATTCCGGCTCAGCCACAAGGGAGAGCGCCAGGCCCACGCGCTCGGGCGCTACTTCGCCGGCAAACCGATCCAGACCATCCTCACGAGCCCGCTGGATCGCGCCCGACAGACGTCACAGATCATCGCGTCGTATCTCGGCAGCGTTCCCATCACGCCGACGGACGATCTCATCGAGGCTCGCTTCGGCCTCTACCTCCAGGGCGTGAGGCCGCGCGACGTGCCCTGGCGCCGGCCCCTCTGGTGGGTCCACATGGCCTGGCCCGGCGTCCTATCGCGCGACGAGAGCGTGAGTGCGATGGCGGCGCGGGTGAAGCGGCCGCTCACGCACCTGCTGCGCGAGCATCCCGGTGAGGGCAGTATCTGCGTCAGCCACGGTGACCCGATCCAGGCTTTCTGGGTTCAGGCTAACGGCCGGCCGCCCTACGCGTTGCATCGTCTGCAGTGCGCCAAGGGAGGCATGCTCATCCTCGACTACCTCGGGGAGCAGCTGCGCCACCTCGAGTACGTACCGCCGGAGCGTGTCGGCGAACAACGCGCGCCACAGCCGGTCGCCGACGCCACTCACGCCTGAGCAAAACCTGTCCGGTGTCAATCGGCCAGAGCGAAACCGAGATCTTGCGCTGCGGTACGAAGCGCAGCGTCAAAAGTCAGCAGCCGCAGCTCTTCCACGCTGCGACGAACAGTGCTGACCGTCGCCAGATGCCACAGATCAGCTCCACGAAGCGAATGCTTCGAAGCGAGCTGCTCGATCTCCGAACGGTCAGGTTGCAGGTCCAACCGCTGCCACGGTTCCCTATGCAGGAGCTCACGAGCGAGCCGCCAGGCACCCTTCGCCATGAGCCCCCGGCGTTCGCTGCGCGTCACGACTGCCATGACTTCTGCATAAGCGAGGGTTGAGACCATGTGCGTTCCTGGACGCCTCGCAACCCGCGACGCACGAGCCGTGTGCTGCTCACGGCGGATGAGCGTCACGATCGCTGACGCGTCCCAGTAGACGGGTCCGCGGTCAGCCCCTGCCATTGCGGTCTTCCTGCAGCATCGCCTGAAGGTCAGGGCCGGAAGGCAGCGGGCGCGGCAATGTGACCCGACCTTTCTTCCGCGGCTCGAGCCAGCCCCTGGCAACGAGGCGATCCAGCCGCTCTTCCAACGAGGCGGTACCGAGCTCGGCCGCGGTCAGTTTCGCAACCGGTCGACCTCGATCGGTGATGATCCATTCGTCACCGCGCTGAGCGTCGCTCACCAGCCGGCTGAGCCGCGCCTTCGCCTCCCGGATCCCAATGCTCGTGCTCTTGGCCATGTAGTCATTGTAGTCACCTAAGACGGACGGACAAGGACGACGACATCGAACTCAGGTCCGCCCACCGGTCGGCGCGGCCTCCTCTCGTGACGCTTCGGGTCCAGGCTCCCCACTGACGCTCGCGGTCCAGCGCGCATCCAGCTGGATCGGCGCATGGCGGCGCGTCCGGCGACGCTCGAGCAGCGGCCGCGCGTAGAGCTTGGTGAGGAGCCCCGCCATGATCAGCACGAACGACGTGTAGATGAGCAGCACGCCGTTGTCCTTGTTCACCTGGAAGATCGAGTACTGCTGCAGCTTCGCGAAGCTGACGGTGAAGGGCAGGTTCTGTCCGTTCGCTCCTGGCATGAAGAACTGAAAGTGCTGGCCGAGCGCGACCGGCACGACGTGGGCGTCGCTGAAGTACGGCTGCATCGCGTCGGTGTCCAGCGTGTTGACGTTCTGCGGCTGCCCGCTGTTGAGCCCGAGATCACCGACGTACAGCTGGACTTCGATCACCGGATTGCGCGGGTCGAGCCCTCCAGGCCCGAACTGCGTGAGTGTCGGGTCGATGGTGCCACCGGACGACACGGACGGCACCACGCGCGCGTCTGGAAACAGCGCCATGCGCGCACCGACCTGCACCGCGTGTGACGCGCCTGGGATGGTGTATCCGAAGTCCGGCACCTTGAGCACGCCTTCGCCCTGCGCCTTGTTGCCCTGCTGCGTGGGATCGTCGAAGAACTCGACCGGCCCGTTGAACACGGTCTGTCCCTGCGGGTTCGTCACGGTGATCACCGGCGCCCAGCCGTAGTCCTGCTGGTAGACGTTGACGCCGTCATAGCCGAGGAAGTCGTTGACGCGGATCGCCTTCTGCGCAACAGGCTCAGCGTGGTCGAACACCGTGACGTTGCTGACGTAGTCGCTCGCCTCGCCGGTTCCCGCGTAGGACGCACTGAAGCTGTCGAGTCGCATCGTGAAGCCGGCGTGGTTACCGGGAAACAACAGCCCCTCCTGCAGCTGGTCGTATCCGGATCGCGTGTCGGTGAAGCTCTGCCCCTCGACGAGAGTCACGAGGCCCTGATATCCCGTCGCCTTTCCCCACACCGCGGCGACGAGCAGCAGGAAGAGCGACGAGTGAAACACCCACGAGCCGATCTCACCCCAGTACTGCGGTGTTCGCGGATACCGGCGCACCGTGCGCACCAGCAGCGCGCGGCCGCGTCGCAGCACGCAGGCGCCGAGCGCGATGTACAGGCTGCCGAGCAGGACGTAGAAGATCGGAGACACGAACACATCGGTGAGCGGCAGGCCGATGGTGCTGAATACGCCGGTGAGTGTGGGGTTACCGGAGAGGAACGTCTGCACCTTCGCCGGATCGGACGTGCCCTGCTGCGGCACGAACGACCCCACGGCAACGATCGCGGCGACGCCGATGAGGAAGAAGATCGCGGTGCGCATACGCGTGTACTCACGCCAGAAACGTGTGAATCCCTGCCGCACGCCGCTGCGACGAACGCTCAGCTGTGCGACTGCAGGAGCCCCTCAGGATCGAAGGCGCGGCGCAACGACGCGTCCACGCGCACCACGCCCGGCGTAGGTCCGCTCACCGTGCGCGCCCCCGCGGGTTCCAGGCGAAACGTTGCCGCGAGCAAGATCGCCAGCGATCCCATGCTGCCGAGCAGCAGCGTCGGGACGTCATAACCGACGACGTCCTTCAGCGCGCCGCCCCCGAACCGCACCGTCTCCCCTGTCGTCAGCACCGCCTCGACGCCGGTCAGCGACCGGCGCGGGACAGCGCCGCGCCCGATCAGCGCACCGACTGTCTCCCCTGCTCCACCGCGACCGAGGCCGACGATCGCCAGCTTCGCGGCGTCGGCCTGTCGACGGATGTCGTCCACGGATGCGCCGGCGCCGGCGCGCACGGTGATGCCCGCTGCACGCAGGTCGATCGACTGCAGGCGTTCGAGGCTCAGCAACACACCATCATGCGGCGCATGTCCGCTGCCGGCAGCGGAGCTGCGCACACGAAGCGGCGTGTGCGTCGCCGCACAGACACGCACCGCCGCGATCACTCCGTCTTCGGTGGGCGGCGTCACGGTGTGCCCGTGCGAATCCACCGCGCCCGCACCGGCGGCGTCACGCAGCTGCTTGAGCACGGACTCGTGCACCGCCACGGCGATCAGCCGCCCGTTGCCACGGCGGGCAACAGTCGCAGCAGGCCACTCTGCGCGCCCTCGGCAGCGTTGAAGAC
>JBHEMA010000121.1:0-7198 GCA_046262795.1 Candidatus Dormibacteria bacterium
GAGAACGACCTGGCGCTGCTGGACGCCGCCGGCGTCGGCGTTGCAGTGGAGAACGCTGTCGACGCCCTGAAGCAGCACGCGGACATTGTCCTGGTGCGGCCCGCTGCCGACGGCATCACCGAGCTGTGCGAGTCGCTCGTACGCGACGACCTCGCCGACCTGCTGGAAACGAGCACCGCCGGCGCGTAGCGACGAACTTCCGAACCGTGCTCCCTCCGGTCGAGTCCCCGAAACCGGTCCTAAACGCCCAGCAGCTCGAGTCCGGCGCCCTCGGGGGCCGGGACGTCGAAGTCCTCTGCCGAGATCACATTGAGCAGGGCGTCGACCATGTCGGGATCGAATTGCTTGCCGCGCTCGCGCTCCAGCTCCTCGTGAATTTGCGGCGCGGGGCGTGCCGGCGCATACGGCCGCCCCGTACGCATGACGTCGAAAGCGTCGACGACGGCCACGATGCGCGCGCCAAGCGGGATGTCGTTGCCACGCAGGCCGTCGGGATAACCGCCGCCGTCGAACCGTTCGTGGTGATGACGCACCACCAGCCGCACGTCCTGCCACGTATCGATCGTCTCCAGGATCATGGCGCCGACCTCAGGATGCAGGCGCATCACGTCGCGTTCTCGCGCGCTGAGCGGGCCGGGCTTGTGCAGCACATGCTCGGGAACGGCGACCTTGCCGATGTCGTGCAGACATGCGCCGTAGCGGATCGCGGATCGTAGCTCGTCGGGCAGCCTCAGGACGCCTGCGACCTTTGCGGAGAGTCCCACGAGGCGATTGGCGTGCCACTGCGTGGCTGTGTCTTTGGACTCGAGCGTGTTGGCCAGAACCATGGTGAAGCGCTCGAGCATCGGCGCGAGCAGCCGCAAGCGCATCGCCTCCCCAGCAAGACGACGGCGCTGCAAGGCGTTGTCGACGACGGTCAGCAGATGGTCCGCCTTGAAGGGCTTGGGCAGGAACGCGACGGCTCCGGCCTGCATGGCGCGCATCGCCAGGTCGAGGTCACGAAACGCCGTGACGACAATGGACGGAAGCGTGGGATCGATCCGCTGCGCCTGCGCGATGACGTCGATCCCGTTGGCGCGCGGCATCGCATAGTCGGTGATCACGAGGTCGAAACGGCCCGCGGTATCGAGCAATGCGATCGCCTCGACACCGTCGTTAGCGCACGTGACACTGTGACCGCCGAACTCCAAAGCGTGCTGCAGGAACCGGCGCGTCAGCGCATCGACTTCGGCGATGAGCACCTCGGCCAATGGATATGCGTCCTCCGACACCACCCCTCAGCCATCGCTGCAAATTCGCGTGCACCGTCCGCCGTCGACGCGCGTTCATCGTGCCGAGCCTTACCGCGAGCAGCAAACGCCGTCACAACTCCGTAGCGCGGTCGTCGCAGAGCCCTCGGATCAGGTGGCGGGGGCGCGCTCGTCGAAGGGTGAGCGGAGTGACCGGCGCCAGTACGAACGAATCGCGCGCTGCACCTGCAGGTCGGTCCACCAGAAGGGGACGTCGGCGCGTTGATCGCCGTGCACGATGAGCTTGCGGCAGAACACGCGGCGCCGGACCGGCAGCCCGAAGTCGCGCTTTCCCGTCATGACCAGCTTGTACACGAGGTACACGATCACCCACACGACCAGCGCCGCGATCAGCGCGAGATACACGAGCTCACTGAACGGTCCGGTCGGCGAGGCCGAGTGTTGCGCAGGCGCAGTCGCCAGAAGCACGACGCCAGCGTACGCGACGTCTGTTGCGACGCTGCAACGCGGGCGTGTCGAATCGGCTCTGCTAGCCTTACGCGCCGCATAGTCAGCCGCGATGCGGAGGGACATATCGATGGAACGTCGGCCGCTGTGGCGAGTGGCGATCGGATTCGGTATCGCGGCGTTTGCGGTCGCATTTGCGGGCGCTGGCACAGCGGCTCACGCAGGCGACGGTTTCCAGAGCTTCGCTGAGACCGGAGGCCCGCAGGCGTTCACCGTGCCGCAAGGAGTCGACTCGGTGATCGTCGACCTGTTCGGGGCGGCGGGCGGAACCACGGACGTCACGCAACCGCCGGCGGTGGCGCCGGGCGGCGAGACGACCGAGACCGTCGCGACGACGACGAGCGCGCTCGAGGTGGTGGTCGGCGGTCGCGGGGTGGATGGCACCGCGAACGGCGCGGGACCCGGCGGCTTTAACGGCGGCGGCGATGGCTCGACGGATGTCGACGGCTGCTGTCCCGGTGGCGCCGGCGGTGGCGGAGCGACGGACGTTCGTTCCGGCAGCTGCGCCTCGGGACTCACCTGCACGGTGGGTGACCGCGTCGCCGTGGCAGGCGGCGGGGGAGGCGCGGGCGGCGGCGCCGACCAGGGCGAGCCCGGTGGTGCCGGTGGTGGCACGACCGGCGCCAACGGCAGCGACGCGACCGACAGTTCCGGCACCGCAACAGGTGGAGGCGGCGCCAATCAGACGATGCCGGGTGTGGCGGGCACCGGGAGCGCCGCCGGCACGGTTGGCGACACACCGGACATGGGTGACGGTGGACCCGGCGGCGGAGGAGTCGGCGGCGGCGGTGGCGGCGGCTGGCACGGCGGCGGCAGCGGCGCTTCGACCAACGCGCCGAACGGCGCAGGCGGCGGTGGTGGCAGCGGGTTTGCCAGTGCGCCGAGCAACCTGCAAGGCGCCCAGTTCTCGACGGGCGATGGCAGCGCCGTCGTGTACTGGCTCACGTCGAGCTCGCTCTCGCCATCGTCGGGAACGCCCGTGACGCTCACCGCGCATGTGGCAGCCGATGCCGCGGGTGGCACCGAGACGTTCACCGAGGGCAGCGCCGTCCTGTGTTCCGCAGTGCCGGTGGCGTCCGATGGCACGGCGCAGTGCGCTTCCAGCTTCGCCGCCGGATCGCACACGATCAGTGCCGCCTACACGGATCAACCGACGCCGCGCCAGGCGCAGTTCAACGGTCTGAGCGAATCGACGACGATCACCGCCGTCCCGGTGATTCCGCCTACTCCGGCAACCGGAGCACGACCGGCCCCGCCGGCCACGCTCCTCGGAGTGGTGCTCGCCGGCGGCGTCGCGTCACTGAGCGTCGCCGTAGCCGCGTACACGTCGACGCGCAGAAGAAGGACGTAAAGGCGTTGGGGTGACCCGCGGCTCAGCCGCCCATGCGCGACGCTCGCCCTCCGTATGTGCCGCACGCCGCCTCACTGAGCGGAGGACGGCACGCGCGAAGGGCGAGCTTGTCGGAGCCGGGCGATCGCGGACCAAGCGAGACACATGCCGGGCGAGAGAGAGCGCCGAGCCCACCGGGCTCGGACGCGACTCGCCCGCAGCGTGTGCCTGTTCTCCGCTCAGCTCCGAGCGGCGGGTGCGGACTACGCGGGAGTGACCGGGGCCTCGCCGTCGCTCGACGCGAACGCGGGCTCGGGCTCGCCGCCGTCCGCTGATGGAGGAGCGAGCATGCCGTCGCCACCGGCGGCGACCGCCGCCATCTCCTCCTCGTCTTCGTAGAGGCGGATCGCCTCCTCGCGGAGCTTCTGGTAGTAGTCGAGGCCCGTTCCTGCCGGGATGAGCTTCCCGATGATCACGTTCTCCTTGAGGCCGCGCAACTTGTCGACCTTGCCGGAGATCGCCGCCTCGGTGAGCACTCGCGTCGTCTCCTGGAACGACGCCGCCGACAGCCACGACGCGGTGTTGAGCGCCGCCTTGATCAGACCGAGCAGAACGGTCTGCGCGATGGCGGGCTCGCCGCCCTCGCTGAGCGCCTTGGCGTTGGCCTCCTCCCACTCGAACTGCGACACGATCTCACCCGGGAGCAGGTCCGTGTCACCGGCGTTGTCGATGCGGACCTTGCGCATCATCTGGCGCACGATGACCTCGATGTGCTTGTCGTTGATGTCAACGCCCTGGCTGCGGTACACGCGCTGCACCTCGCGCACCAGGTAGTTCTGCACATCGTCGCGACCGCGGACGAGCAGGAGCTCCTGCGGGCTGATCGATCCCTCGGTGATCTTGTCGCCGGCGTTGACGTGCTCGCCGTCACGCACGACGACCTGCGCCGCCACGGGGATCGCGTACTCGCGAGTTTCCTCGTCCGACGTGCGCACGGTGATCTCGTTCTTGCCGACCTTGACGACGCCCGAGTACTTCGTGCGAATCGACGTCTCTTCGCCGTTGCTCGCGACGCCACGCACGACCTCGTCACCTTCTGACACCGCCTGCGCATCGCTGACGAGCACCGCGAACTTCGACGGCACCGGGTACGTGGTGTCGAAGACGTCGCGCGAGCTCACCTTCACCTTGAGCGAGCGGTTGTCGCCGCGGATGAGCTCGACGTCACCGTCGATCTCGCTGATGAGCGCCTTGCCCTTGGGCACGCGCGCCTCGAACAGTTCCTCGACGCGAGGCAGACCCTGCGTGATGTCCGAACCGCCCGTGGCGACACCGCCGGTGTGGAACGTGCGCATGGTCAGCTGTGTACCCGGCTCACCGATCGACTGCGCTGCGATGACGCCGACCGCCTCACCGATCTCGACGAGCCGTCCCGTCGCCAGGTTGCGCCCGTAGCACATGCGGCAGACGCCCTCGCGCGCCTTGCAGGTCATGATGCTGCGGACCTTGACGCGGCCGATCTGGTCGCGAGAGCTCTGGATGCGGCGAGCCACCTCGTCCTCGATCTCCTCGCCGGTGCGCACCACGACCTCGTCACCGATGACGATGTCCTGCGCCGCGATGCGTCCCTGGTAGCGGTCGATGACGCGTTCACCCAGCTCGGAGTCGCCGAGCTCGACCCAGATGCCGGCAGTGGTCTCGCAGTCCTCGTGACGCACGATGACGTCCTGCGCCACGTCGACGAGTCTCCGTGTGAGGTACCCCGAGTCAGCGGTACGCAGTGCGGTGTCCGCCAGGCCCTTGCGTGCACCGTGGGTGGAGATGAAGTACTCCAGCACGGTCAGACCTTCCGAGAAGTTCGCCTTGATCGGCAGGTCGATGATGCGTCCCGTGGGGTCCGCCATGAGTCCACGCATGCCCGCCAGCTGGCGAATCTGCTGCGTCGAGCCGCGTGCTCCGGACTGCGACATCATCAGCACCGAGTGGAAGCGGTCGAATGAATCCATGGTGACGCGCGTGACGTCGTCGGTCGCACGCGTCCAGATCTCGACCGTCTTGAGATAGCGCTCCTCGTCGGTGATGAGACCGCGGCGGTACTGCAGATCGACCTCTTCGACCTCGCGCTCCGCGTCGTCGATGATCTCCTGCTTGCGATGCGGCGTCTTGATGTCCATCGCGGCTACCGTCACACCGGCGCGCGTCGCGTAGTGGAAGCCGAGTCGCTTGATGTCGTTGACGATCTGCGCCGTCAGGTCGGATCCGTGCAGGTCGTAGCACTCCTTGACCAGCTGCGCGAGCTTACGCAGATCGAGGCCCTCGTTGCGGAAGGTCATCGACGGCAGGTCGTTGTCGACGCCCTGCTCACCGAGCGGGAGCACGTCGTTGAAGAGGATGCGGCCAACCGTGGTGACCAGCAACTCGCTGCCCTCGGGCACTGTCTCAGAGGCGCGGTGCGCGTGGATGCGACGTCGCGGCAAACGCACGCGTACCCACTGATGCAGCTTCACGCGGCCGTGCTCGTACGCGAGTGACGCCTCCTCCGGCGAGGCGTACGTCGGGAGCTTGGTGGGATCGTCGGGTGTCTTCGCGCCGGAGTCCTGCGTCAGGTAATACGACCCGAGCACGATGTCCTGCGTGGGCGCCACGACGGGCGAACCATTGCTCGCGCTGAGGATGTTGTTCGACGACATCATCAGGTTCTTCGCTTCCGCGACCGCACCGCTGAAGAGCGGCACGTGCACCGCCATCTGGTCACCGTCGAAGTCGGCGTTGAACGCCTTGCACACGAGCGGATGGATCTGGATCGCCTGGCCCTCGACCAGCACCGGCATGAACGCCTGAATGCCGAGACGGTGCAGCGTCGGTGCGCGGTTGAGCAGCACCGGGTGCTCCTTGATGACCGGATCGAGGATGTCCCACACCTCGGGGCGCACGCGCTCGACCATGCGCTTCGCGCTCTTGATGTTCTGCGTCACGTTCTGTGACACCAGCTCGCGCATGACGAACGGCTTGAACAGCTCGAGCGCCATCTTCTTCGGCAGGCCGCACTCGTGCACACGCAGCTCGGGCCCGACGACGATGACCGAGCGGCCGCTGTAGTCGACACGCTTACCGAGCAGGTTCTGACGGAACCGTCCCTGCTTGCCCTTGAGCATGTCGCTCAGCGACTTGAGCTTGCGGTTGCCCGTGCCGGTGATGGCGCGGCCGCGACGGCCGTTGTCGATGAGCGCGTCGACAGCCTCCTGGAGCATGCGCTTCTCGTTGCGCACGATGATCTCGGGCGCGCCGAGCTCGAGGAGTCTCTTGAGCCGGTTGTTGCGGTTGATGACGCGCCGGTACAGGTCGTTGAGGTCGCTGGTGGCGAAACGGCCACCGTCGAGCTGCACCATCGGACGCAGCTCCGGCGGGATAACCGGAAGCGCATCGAGAATCATCCACGCGGGCGACGTGCTGCTCTTGCGGAACGCCTCGACGACACGCAGCCGTTTGATCGCCTTCTGACGGCGCTGGCCGCTTGTGGACTTCGACTCCTCGCGCAGACGCATGGCTTCCTCGGCGAGCTCGATCTTCTGCAGCAGCTCGCGGACCGCCTGCGCGCCGATGCCCGCCTTGAAGACCTTGCCGAACTTCTCGACGTACTCACGGTACTGCGTGTCCGTGAGCAGGTCGCGCGGGGCCAGGCTCTCGAGCTCGTCGCGCTGCTTCTTGATCTCCTCGCGAAGGTTTTCCAGCTCGTCGCGCGCGCTGAACTCCTTCTCGGCGCGGCTGCCCTCAGCCTCGGCACGCAGCTCGGCAATCTCGGCGCCCGCTGTGTCCTCGGTCTCCTGGCGCCGTTGCGCGATCTGGTCGGCGATCTCCTGCTCGCGCTCCTGTGCACGCTGCTGCACCTGCTGCGCGAGATCCTCGTCGAGCATCGTGCCTTTCTTCGCGATGACCTCGGTGACAACGGAGTCGTTGAGCGTGAAGTTGGCCGGCGCCTTGCGGCCCTTCGCCTCTTCGATTCGCTCGTCGAGGTCGGCCGCGGAGGTGCGCAGCGTGTCGATGCGACGCTCGCGCTCGCTGTCGAGCGACGCGAGGTCGTCGGCGAGCTGCGACTCGCGCTGCGCGATCC
>JBHEMA010000122.1:0-5500 GCA_046262795.1 Candidatus Dormibacteria bacterium
CGGTGTTCGCGGCACTCCTAACGCCGCGCCGCGGCGACCTCGTCTGGGCTGCCGCGCTCGCCGCGATAGTCGTCGCGCGACATCGACGAAACTTCGTACGGTGGTGGCGCACGCGCGCTCACGCAGCCTGAGGACGGCCGCGAACCGTGCCGGACGCGGGTCGACGCGCTCCTCGCCTGCGTCACGGCTCAGACCGGCGTAACGTCGCGCCGCGCTGGCGTAACTGTGCCGCCCGCATGACTCCGGAGGACATCGCAAGTGGCGGAGCGCAACGATTAGCGCGCCTCTAGCGGGCACGTGCTACTGGCCGGCGCGTATGCTCGGACTGGTCGCTTTGCTCGTGCCGGTCGCTGTCGCTTCGACTGCGGGCGCTGAGCCGGAGGAATGTCATTTCCTGAAGCACCCGCCGTATCAGTCGTGGCCTGCCGGATTCACGGGGCCAGCCGGCGCCAGCGCGGCTGGGAACGTCGACATCCGCGCGCTAGACGTTTCGTCCGACGCCAAGACGCTGACCGTGCGGTTGCAACTGCGGGATCTGCGCCAGCAGGATCCACTCACAGCGGTAGGTGTCTCCTACGACGTCGCACCGGTGATCTCCGCGAACCGTCTCCACCTGCGGGCCGACGTCGATCGAACCGGGACCTACTTCTTTGTCTTCACCGAAGAGGTCAGCGAGACGACGGGGGAATCGAGCGCGTTTAACCTGCCGACGGGGGTCGTGCCGGTCGCGGGGCGTATCGACGCTCAGGCTTCCATGATCACGATTACGGCCCCGTGGCCCGCATTTCGCTTGTCCCACCCGCCGCAGGTGCGCAAGCGAGTCGCTAGCTGGTACGCATCGACGACCCGGATGGCTGGGACGAACCCGACGGGCGGTGTGGGCATCGCCGGCGACCACGCATACACGACTAGGTCATACCGCGTCGGTGACAGTCCGTGCGGCCGTATCCGTCCGGCGTAGTCGCTGCAATCTTGCCGACAAGCATGAGGCAGATGTGCGGTGATGCGCCCGCGAGTTAGCGACCCGGCACGGCGACGGAGCACGTCCGGTTTGCGACGCGTCTGGCCGAGCCGCCCTCCGATCTATGACTTCGGGCTGGCCCTCAAACTCGCAGCAACGCTCGTCTTCCAGCTCTTCGTACTCGTCGTTGCCCCGGATCTCGGAGTCAGAGTCGTCGCAGCGATCGGAACAGTGGGTTCGGGGCAGCGCTGGCGCGCCAACTGCAGCTGCGCGAATGGCGAAAGGGTCCTGAGGTTGGCGCGCGGCGAGGATTAGGTCTTGTGGCATCGTGGCAGCACAAGCGGAAGCGAGGTCTAAGACCGCCTGGACGGGCCGTGACAAACGCTGGTGGGGCGACTCGAGGCTTCCTCCGCCGGTGCTACGGCGTCTCGCGCAGTCAGCCACCCTTCTACGACCCGGGGCAGGCCGTGAAGCTCAGCGTCGTGATCGCATTTGTTCTCGCGCTTCTGGTCTTCACGGAAGACGTAGCTTTTCGAGCCATTGCGGCGGTGTTTTTGGTGTTCTTCGGCAGCGCGCTGCATCGCGAGCTGGGGCTACGGAACCGTGGCGGCGAGAGCCGTGAGTACTAGCGGCCTCACGCCGCGCGGTTGGGTCGCCTTGGCGTACTTGCTGGGCATTGCCGTCCTGACGGCCCTGGTTGCGTTCGGTGCGCCACCGTCGAGCTCGGTACTCGAGGGTGAACGGACGGGAAACCTGGTCGCGTACCAGTTCCTGTACGTGATGACATTGCCACTGTCGATCGTCTTCGCTCCGATCGTCTTGCTCGTAGTGATGGCGCTTCAAGAGGCGCACGCTCCAAACGCCGTGATGACAATCGCAGCAATCCCGCTTCTCGTCGCGCCTGCGGTCCTGAATGTCTGGCTCGCGAACGCCTTGCTGACTCGACGCGCGCGCCGCCGCCGGCGGCCAGACGTCGTATCCAACGATGGGTAACCCTGCGACCGTCGTTTCGTTGGCGGCTTAGTTGACGATAGAACTCCGGAGGACGTGCGCGTTCCGGTTGGCGCTGCGATGCGGCGCTGCATCTGCCCAGTCATGACAGACGCGTGCGCGCTGAAGCGTGGTTTATCAGGCTCTTTTTGCCCGCGATGATCGTCCCGGCGGTTGCAGCGACACCGGTGAAGAATGGATCGGTTCGAGCCGTCCCACTGGCGGTCGCCGCCGGCGCAGTCGTATGTGCTTTCGCGGTCGCATTCCTCGTCACCGCTTGGTACGACCTGTCGCTCACGTGGCGTGTCTGGCGCAATAGGAACGACAACAGCCGAGGCTATTCCGTTTATAGCAACCACGCATGGCGCGACGCAGCGCGCCTTGCGCTAACGCCAAGATGGCGGATCTGAGGCGGCGGTGACCGTAGCGCGCCTGTTGCAGATGACGTCCGACGACGCGCGTTATTACGTTCCGACGCTTGCGATTGCGCTACTGTTGGACACAGCTTTGGTGGTAGCCACTCGGGTCGGAAACGCTGGCGCGGAAGAAGCGTTCGTACTCCTGCTTCTGTACCCCGCTGCGAGACTGGACCGACAAGCACGTGCGATCCGACGACGCGACACTGGACGGACGCACGGGTCGTACTTCGTCTGGCTGGCACTCGCGAGCGGCGTACCGATCAGGCGGGCGTGGCGCATGACAACTGGTCGCGACCATGCAGTCCTGGTTGGGTCCGCAGTGCTGTCGTTGTGTTTGCTGGTGGGCGGCTTGGCCGCACGCGTCTGGTGATCTGTTGACTCACTCGTCCATGTTGCGCGGTCCGGCGTCCGCGCGCCTGTACCTGATGTCGTGGTTCGGTTTCTTCTGGTTCTACTGTCTGGCGTTCGTCGTATCGATTCTGGAGTCACCGCTCACGTTTGCGTTTGGCGCGCTGGGTCTGGTCGCGGGTGCGAGCCTGTGGATGTAGTCACTAGCCGCAGGCCGGGATGACGATTCGCGACGCCGCCGCGCCAAGAGGATCATGCACTCACTCCGGCGTCAGCAAGCGATCATGGGTGAAGGCACCTTCCGTCAGGCGATCGTCCTGTTGGGTCTCGACGGCGACAAGATGATGAGATTTCGTCGCGTGACTCTGGCGCTGTGGTGCGCGACTGTCGTCATCGCCGTCGTCGACGCTATCGCTGGCGGCTGACGCTGGTGCCTGCGAAAGGTCGCACGCTCGTTCGCGTCCAAACGCTCGGGCGGCGCGGCGCGCCGCGCCGCACGGCTAACGGCGCCCGAAGAGCAGAAACAAGATGACGATGAGGATGACCAAGCCGCCGATGCCGATGTACATAACGCAATCCTCTCTCTCTGAGCCGAACTCCTCGTACTGTTCTGCAACCGTTGACCGCGTCGGAAACCCAGTCGGTGGCGGCGCATCCCGTTCGCGGCGCTTTCGTCCACAGTCTGGCGCACCGTTGCCTTTGCGGCCCGCAGCCTGTCGCCGCAAGCGCTGTCTCGTCGGCGTCGTCGCACCTGCCGACATCGGTGCATAGTTTTACTTCGCCAGCGCCACCCTGTGAGGTCGATACCGCGCGCCGTTACGGACGGCAGTCGTGGTGGCGAAGTGTCCGAGTAAGTAGAGGTTGACAACGGAGCGACCCTTGGTTGACTGCTCCCACCCACGATGACGCTTGCGGGCGTGGACATCCTCGAGCTGCGACGAGGCGGAAGTTTTGCCGAACACGCGACGGTGCCCGATCGATCGTTCGCGCTATGCCACCGCCGTCACCGCCCTCCTGGCGGTCACGCTCTTGGTCCACTCGCCGTCAGCGTTCGCTACGACGTCGCCGCCTGACAGTTCGCGAGCGCGCGCGAAGTTGGGCGCTTCGAGCGCGAATGGCAGTGCAATCGACGGCGTCAGTGGCGACTTGTACGTCGCCTCGAGCCTTGCTCCGGCGGACGACGCGGTAGCAAGCGACATATTCATGATCTACGGCAACACCTTCATTCAGTTCGGAATCGTTCAGGGGACCGCATATTTCGGGACCCGGGTTCTTGACGCGTCAGGGAGCTGCGTACCGAACGGCCCGGTCACCACGGTTACGTCGCCACACCTTTTCCTGGGCGCTCTCGGGCCGAACGAGCCGTGTGAAACGCTCCGCGATCTCGGGGTGTTTGGTTCGACAAACACCTACCGGTCTTTCGGCTTGCGGCGGAACTCGAACGGCACCTATTACGCGACGCTCGACGGGTTGACCAAATACACAACGGTGATCGCATTCCCGGCGGCGATGGAACCGGGCGTTGTCGCTGAGGCGAACCGTCCGTGCGCATACACATACACCGATGCTCAAGCTAAGGATGGGTCGATCCGCACACTGCGCTGGCACGACAATGCACGTAGTTGGCAGCTGTGGACCCAGCAGTACGACACGCAGGAGCTTGTCAACCCCGAGCTTTGGAGCATTTACCGTCCAGGCGGCTCGGGCCAGGCGTACCACGCGGATGGAGCTAACCCGCGTCCATCCAATTGTTGAAAGGCGGACGAAACGCGGCATGAGATGCTTACGGCGACCTGGGCGCCGCGTCGCGAAACTGTATGTACTTCTTGTGGTGTGCGCGCTGATTCCGGCTTGTGGCCAGAGCCGCCCCACGTCGCTCGCCGACGCTTCGTCTACGCCGCTTCCGCAACACCCCGAACCGTGCAACGCGCCGACAATGTTCGCGGTTTCGCTGGACGAGATCGATCTTTCGCCGCGTGATCCCGTGTCGCCGCGCACCGAGGTTTCCAGAAGGACCGGTACGCAGAGTACGGTCGTCGCGACTAGCCTCCGTGACGATTGGGAGATTACCGACCTCGTCGTCGCTGCATTGCCGCCAGGGGCGGCGTCGCAGGACCTACGCTCACTTGACCGAGCGCAGACGAGGTCGGCAGCGAGCAGGCGACAAGGGGGACGCGCCGACGCGACGATTGCGTGGCGACGTAGAGATGGCTCGTCGCTGCCGACCGGCGGCTACACGCTATATGTGCAGGTCGACAGCAGACCCAAGGCTGCGACGTCATGCGCTACCCCCAGCACCTGGTCGACTGTGCTGGTACTCAGTCTGACGCCTTAACGGGCTCGGTTCCAAGCGTGACCCGAACAAGGCGACCGTTTGCGCACAAACGACGGCCGCGGTGAGTGCGTCGTCCAAGGATGCCTGATCGCAACGGTCGCGGACGTGCGCCGGCCCCGTGTCGCGAGGCGATGCGGATGTACGTGACCTCAGCCTCTCTAGGCCGCAATTCCTGCTACCGCTCTGGCACGGTCGCCGTGCGGAAAACGCACTCGGCGGCACAGCGCCCCGTTCCCGGCGCTTCGTCCACAATCTGTCGCAACGTGCTCCCTGCGTACGGGGCCCGCGCCTAGCGTCGAGCCGTGCCCGAGGTGCCGCCGGGCGTGCCGGAAGCCGGCGACGTTGCGCCGCGCACCGCTGCGCCCGACTTCAACGACGTCATCGCGGTGCTGCGCGCTGCCGCCGTCGCGCGGCTCCCCGAGACGGTGCGTGGTGGCGTCCTCGACC
>JBHEMA010000123.1:0-4093 GCA_046262795.1 Candidatus Dormibacteria bacterium
CGAGCTGCGGCGGCTGCTGCGCCCAAGCGTGCGCACGCTCAAGGCAGCGCTGCTGGATCAAGCGCGAGTAGCAGGGCTCGGGAACATCTACATCGACGAGGCGTGTTTTCGCGCCGGCGTGCGCCCGACGCGTCGCTGTCACCGGTTGACACGCGCAGAGATTCAAGCGCTGCACGGCGCCATTCAGACGACGTTGCGGACCGCGATCGTCAATCGCGGCAGCAGCGTCGACGACTACCGCGATGTGTGGAACGCGCTTGGCGGCCACCAAGAGGTGCTGCAGGTGTACGGCCGCGGCGCTCAGCCGTGTCTGCGCTGTGGTACGTCGCTGCGGCGGACGGTCGTCGGTGGCCGCACGACGGTGTACTGCCCGAGCTGTCAGCGCTGAGCCGGATGGTGATGCGCATCACGTTCGTCTCATACGACGACTCGCCGCCACTCGGAGGTCAGGGTGTCATGCTTGCGGGGATGCGCGACGCGTTGCTCGCGCACGGTGTTTCCGTCGCCACGATCTCCGGCCGCGGCGATCACGCGGTTGGCTACCCGCGCGTCACGCGTCGTGCTCCGCTCGATCTCTCCCTGTGGCTCAACCGCCATCCACAGGTCGTGCTCAGGGATGGCGCCGACGTGGTGCACGCGCACGGTGGTCCGGGTGGCGTGCTGTTGCTGCGTCGATTGCGCAAACCACTCGTGTACACCGCGCATCACACGTACAGCCAGGCGCACGGACGGACATCGCCCAAGCGCCTGCTGTCACCACTGGAGGGGCGTTCGTACCGGCATGCGGCTCGCGTCCTGGCGGTATCGCGTTCGACGGCTGACGCGCTCGTGCGCCTGCGCATACCGGGACGCCGCGTCGAAGTGATGCCGCCCGGGGTGCATCTGCCGGCGGTGGAGCCGTCACTGCGAGAACGAGGGCGGATGCTCTTCGTGGGACGACTCGAGCCTGAGAAAGGTGCGCTGACCGCATTGCACGTCATGCAGCGCATGCTGGCGGAGCACGCCGATTGGAGCGGCGCGTTGGTCGGTTCGGGGTCGCTGGGTGACGAGGTGGAGCGGAGAGCGCGCACTGGTGCGCGTATCGAGGTGCTGGGAAGGGTGGACGACGCGCGGCTCGACCGTGAGTATCAACGCGCGAGCGTCGTGCTCATGCCGTCGGCATACGAGGGCCTTGGGCTCGTGGCGCTCGAGGCGCAGGCGCGTGGGACGCCGGTGGTGGTCTTCGATGTCACCGGACTGCGCGACGCCGTGCAGGGCGGCGGGCTGGTGGTACGCGAGCGCGACGTCGATGCCATGGTGCGCGCCACGCGGAGGCTGCTCGAGGACGCCGACCTCTGCGCGGAGCTCAGCGCTGCGGGCCGGGAGCACGTGGCGCGCGAGCATGCGTGGGGCGTGATCGTGCGACGGCTGCTCGAGGTGTACGACGCGGTGGCTTAGTGGCCGTTGACCTGGCGACCGGATCGGCCGTAGCATGTCGGCCCGACGCAGTCGCAGGAAGGAGTCGCCCATGAACCAACGTCCCATCCGTCGCGCACGCCGCCTGTTTGTCGCAGTAGCGCTCGCCGGAGTGGCAGGGGTGGTCGCAGCACCGCGCTCCGCCTTCGCCGGCGGTCCGACGGGCCCGAACATGCTCCCTCCCGTCGACATCAACTACATCTACAGCCTCATCGACGACACCAACCACTCGACCGACCTCAACGACGGCAAATCGTGGCTGGTGCGCTATTACAGCCGGCTTTCCGGTGCAGCAGGCGAGACGCAGGCGAGCAACCCCGAGCCATGCCTGCTGAACAGCGTGACCGGCAAGAACGACCAAGCTGTGCTCGGCAACATCGTCTACCTGGGCAACAACGTCACCTCGGCGGCGACGCCTGCATCGCAGGATTGCTGGTGGGAGATGATGAACGCGTGGCGGCACGCCGCTGCAACGCAGCCCGGCATGTCGCCAGGCAACCTGACCGATCACGTGTATCACCTGGGCGAGGTTGACTCCAACCCATACGTGTCGAACCCGCAGAGCCTCACTGCGTCGCAACCCGGACCCCAGAACACGCTGATGCTGACGATTCCCGGCGCCGTGCACCCGGAGCAGACGGTTGTGATCGGCGAGCACCAAGACGGCGCATCGCTCTCCACGTGGGGATCGGCGTACGACGACGGTCAGGGCGCCGCGGTGATCATGGGTGTCGCCCGCGACATGCTGCAGTACTGGACGCAGAACCACCTGTGGCCGGAAAAGACGGTGCAGTTCGTCCTCTTCGACGGCGAGGAGGAGGGGCTCTTCGGGTCGTTCTTCTACGAGTCGAACATGATGCCGATCGGTGCCGTCGATGCCAACGATTACGCCGGCATGTTCAACGTCGACCAGAACGGCCTCGAGTACCCGGCCCGCCACCTGGGTACGCTGGACAAGCCGGATCAGGGTTCGTGGTTCACCAACATCAACGAGACCCCGCAGTCGAACTACACCTTCTACAAGGACACCAGCTACCCGCGGCTTGACGAGAACAAGACGGCGATTCAGAACTTCCACACCGAGACGCACCAGGCGGTGCTGAACACGTTCAACGAGCTCGGTCAGATGTACCAAGGAAAGCCAATGCCGCTTGCCGACTACGGCGTCAACGTTGGGCAGTACCCCACTGACTGCGTCACGACGTCGCAGACGCCCGCCAATGTCAATTGCGTCGACACGTTCCAGAGCTATGCGAACGACGGGCAGTACCTGCTCGACCAGGACGACACGCTCGGGCGAACCGACCAGGATCCGTTCATCCGCTGCGGCATCAACGCGTGGGGCATTCTCGGCGCGTACGACAGCAACGCGCAGGAGCCGTTCCAGAACGATCCGCTGCACGGCGCGCCGTATGCGGGTTACGACACGCCGGTCGACAACGTCGGCTGGCTCAACCTGATGGCGTCGGGCAAGCAGCCCGCGTCACAGGTGTACGACGCTTCGCCGCCGAATGAGATCGACCCGACGAACCTGCTCGGCGCCGAGGCGGTTCGGCGCGCGCTGCAGTTCGCGGGCACGCTGGTGTTGAACCAGGCGACCGATCCCTCGATGGCGGGTGTTGCGCAGATGCCGACCGATCCGCTCGCGTACTTCGTTCCCGACCGCTACACCGCGCACGTCGGCGACACGCGCACCTTCAACTCGATTCCCTCGCCGGTGGCCGCGTCCAGCTGGGCCTGGGACTTCGGCGACGGCAGCACCGGCACGGGGGCGACGGCGACACACGCGTACAGCGCACCGGGCGTGTACACGGTGAAGCTGACGGAGGCCGCGCCGAGCGGGAGCTCGACGTACACCGCATCGCTCAATGTTGTCGCACCCGGCGGCGACGCGAACACCGTGTGCGGTCAGGTCAACAACGGCGGCACGCGCTACCACACCGGCACTGACACGCAATACGCGCCGACATTCACCAACACCGTCTCGCCGGCGACGTCGACGCCAGAGACGCCGCTCGTCCCGACGCTTGTCATGGCGGGCGTAGCCGTAACCGCGCTCGAGGTAGCACGCCGGCGGCGCGCAACGTCGCGGCAGCGCTGATCAACCGCCCGTAATGAAAACGCCTAGCGGCCGGCGCGTCGTGCGCACCGCCGTCCTTGTGTTTGCCGTGAGCACAGCCGGCACGATGCTGTCGGCACGGGCCGACGCAGCAGCCTCTGGGCCGCACCCAGCGCAACTGCAGACGCAGCCGTTCTCCCGTCTCCCCGCCGTGGGCGCTGCGACACGCACGACTCCCGGCGGCGACGTCTTCGGTCCTGCCGCGCTGCCTCCGTCGCCGGGTTCGGATCCGATCGACAACGGCCCGCAGGTCAACGATCCCGCCGCGGGCAGCGTCACCACGGTTGTGGGGGGATCCGCGGATGGGTCGAGCGCCTTGCGGTCGACGTTCTTCCAACCGAACGACGCGGTGGCTGCTCCGGATGGAACGCTCTACATCGCGGATACGTACGATAACGAGGTCCGCGCGGTGAACCCGTCGACGCAGGTCGTGCGCACGGTTGCAGGGACGGGCGACGCCGGCATGAGCGGCGATGGCGGTCCCGGGACGGCGGCGACACTCAACTTCCCGACGTCGGT
>JBHEMA010000124.1:0-5724 GCA_046262795.1 Candidatus Dormibacteria bacterium
ACGCCGGCGGCTCGTGCTTCACGGTGCGCCTGCCGATGGCGCAGTCCTCGTCGCGGTCCGGTGGCGCGCGCAGTGTCTTTGCGGCGCCGTATGGAGGGCAGGCCGGCCAGGTCACCGGCGGCGCGCTGTGGCGCTGCTACCATCGATCGCCTCCAGCCGGGATGGTGGAACTGGTAGACACGCAGCGTTCAGGGCGCTGTGCTCGTAAGGGCGTGGGGGTTCGACTCCCCCTCCCGGCACGTTCTGCGTTGCCTTGATACCGATGCGGTCGAGCCGCTTCGCGATGCGCCCTGGAAGAACGCCGTGCGAGCGACGCCGCGGTAACAGAACGGCAACCTACCGCGAAGAACGCGATAGCACAGCACTAAGCTTTTGTTGGCGATGGTTTATACACACTACCCCGGCACCGTGACCGATCTTGCACTCCTCGAAGGAGTGCAACGGATCTTCACGTATCACGGTGTGCCGCACGCGCGATTCATTCCAGCTCATGGATGTGAGGAACCGAAATGCGTGCTGCCAGCGGGCATGTCCGACACCGACGAGCGCGCTGTCGCCGATGCTGTCACCGCGCTGATCGGCCGACCGGTGCGCGCCGTCGACGCATCCCCTTCCGAGTGAGCTTGCCAGGCGGGTGAGGAACACGGGGCGGGCCCGTGCCTTCGCCGCCGCGGTCACTCCTCTGACTGCCGGCGGCGCCCGCGTCGACGCGCCGGCGGTTGAAGCGCTGGCCGACTTCTACGGCGGCGCGGGGCTCGATGGACTACTCGTGCTCGGCACCACCGGCGAAGGGGTGCTCCGCTCGCTTGATGACCGGCGTCTCGTTGCGGAGCGGTTCGTCATCGCCGGCAACCAACGACTCGAGATCATCGTGCACTGCGGTGCGCAATCGACGCGCGACACCGCGGAGCTGGCCGAGCACGCCGCGACGCTCGGATCGGGGGGTATCGCCGTGATCGCGCCCCCGTACTACGCCCTCGATGAACGGTCGCTCGTGCGGCATTTCGTGGCCGCCGCGACGGCCTGCGCGCCGGCACCGTTCTACATCTATGAGTTCGCGGCGCGCAGTGGATATGCAGTGCCGCTGTCGGTGATCGCCGAGGTCCGCGAGCGCTGCGCCAACCTCATCGGCTTGAAGGTGTCGGACCATCCATTCGACAAGGTCGAGCCGTACCTGCTGAACGGGCTCGACGTCTTCATCGGGGCCGAGGATCTCATCCATGCAGGACTGCACCGCGGTGCGGCCGGAGCGGTGTCGGGATTGGCCGCCGCGCTTCCAGAGCTGACGGTCCGTGCGGTGCGCACGGGCACACCCGAGGATTCGCACACTGCCGGCGTGATGCGCGCGGCGATCCAGCGCTTTCCGTTTCATGCAGCGCTCAAGCGCATTCTTCGGCATCGCGGCATCGCGATCGAACCCGCGGTGTCCGCTCCGCTGCGCGACCTGGATCGCGATGAGGTCGAGGAGCTGGAGCGCCTGGTCCCACCGCTTATCGAGCGTGCCGTCAGAGAATCGCCGTCTCCGCCGTAACCCCGGCGCCGTCCATGCGGTCCACGCGCAGTCGGCGCAAGTCGAAGGTGCTGCAGCGGCCATCACGGACGAGCACCACCGTTCGCGCGACCGGTCGAGCCGAGTCCCGCGCCCCGTTGCGGTCGCCGACGACGTCAGCGTTCGTCATGCCGGCGTCTGAACGTAAGCCAGACAGCGGCGGCGCCGCACGCGCCGATGAGGGCGATGCCGAGTGCTCCCTCAGGTACCTCCTGCGAGGGCATGACGGGACTCCACGTCCACGTGTCGCCGAGTGCCTGCGCGTGGTCGTCGCTGCCACCGAACAGGACATCCGCGTGCAGGGCACTGTCGTAGACGAACACGGCATCGCGACGCGGGGACGGCGAGCTCAATGGTTGCTGCGGTGTCCAGTCGCTTCCGTCCCACGTCCAGGTCTCGTCGAGCATGCGATCGCCTTCGCCGCCGAACATCACGAGTGCATTGGATGTCGCGTCTGGCGCGAGCATGCCTTCGGACCGTCCGGACGGCGTCGTCGTCGGGTTCTGCTGTGTCCAGTCCGAACCGTCGAATGTCCAGGTGTCATCGAACAGTCCAACGCCGTTCTCGATGCCGCCGTAGAGGACCAGTTGCTGATGCACCGTGTCATATCCGTGCGCCGGCAGGATGCGAGTCGGCGGGGAGTGCAACGTCGGGATCGGCAGCCACTGCGCGCCATCCCATGCCCACGTGTCGTTCTCGTCCTGCACCAAGCTCGATCCACCCCACAGTACGACCTTGCCGAGCGCCGCATCCCATGTGAGGTTCGTGGCGTACCGCGGCCCCGGCCCGATAGCGTTCGACTGCGTCCACTGCGTGCCGTCCCACAACCATGTGTCGCCGAGCACACCCGGCCCGCTCGCGCTCAAACCGCCATACACGACGAGTTGGTGGCGGACTGGATCGTAGGCCGATCCCGCCAATGAGCGTGCGGGCGGGGACGTCGTCGAGTCGAGTTGACTCCGGGTGGTCCCACAGAAGGCCCACGTGTCGTCGAGGTAGGTGCGATCCACACCGGAAAACACCGCGACGTCCGCATGGTCCGAGTCGTAGGCAAACACGGGGTTGTCACGCTGCTCCGGAGACGCGCTCGGATGCAGTTGCGTCCAGACGCCGGTCGACACCCCGGAGGGGGGAGGCGGTTGCAACCGCTCCGTCCAGTCGGTTCCGTCCCAGCTCCATGTTGCATCCTGCGACTGCGCGCTCCCGTTGTCGCCGCCGAACACGAGGTCGAGGCTGCTCGGCGGATCCGCGCTGAACGGCGTGAAGTACAGCGGGCCGGGATTGTGCTGCGGGTGCTGTTCTTTCCACGCGGTGCCATCCCAGGTCCACGTATCGTCGGTCACCGGACCCGATGAATCGAGGCCGCCGTACAGCACGATGCCGCCGCGTGCGGGGTCGTCGGCGAGCGCGGGATCGTAGCGCGCGCTCGGAGCCGTCACCGGCGTCAGCTGTGTCCAATCGCTGCCGTTCCACGTCCATGTGTCGCCGTCGAAGTTGGATCCGATGCCACCGAACAGCAGCAGAGCCTTGGTGTGGCTGTCGAACGCGAAGCCAGATCCGAAGCGCGTCGACGGCATGTGTGCTGGGTTCTGCACACTCCGCGCGCCGTTGCTCCAGATCCACGTGTCGTTGAGCGGCGCCGCCTGGTTGACTTCGCCACCGAACACGACGATGTCGCCGTGCACCGGATCGAGCGCCATGCTGAAGGTGTCGCGCTGAGGCGGTGAAACAGCCGGCGTGAGCGGCGTCCATGTGGCCCCGTCCCACGCCCACGTGTCGTCGAGGTCCGACCCCTGGCCGGCCACGCCGCTGAAGAGAATCACACGCTGCGAGCCGGGATCGAACGCCATGCCCATGTCAGCCCTTGCGGGAGGCGAGAGCGAGGGATGTTGCTGCGTCCACGCGCTGCCGTCCCACGTCCACGTGTCGTTCAGGTAGCTGCCGTTGTACCCGCCGAAGAGCACGACGGTATGTGTGGCGGGGTCGTAGGCCATGCCCGCCCCGCCACGCGGGGCTGGCGCTTGCGCGGTCGTTGCGGCCGACGCGTTCGCCGCGATGCCATGATCCGCGACCGCAGTTGCGGTCAGGCCGGTCAACGGTACGAGCGCCGTTGAGGCGACCATCATTCGTCTCCAGCGCGTCGGCATTACTGTCCCTTCCGTTCTGCCCCCAGGTTGAACGCGAGCAGCTTACGCGGTCGCGGTCCGCTTTGGCGCCACAACTCCTCATCGTCATTGCTGTCGCGGTGCGGCGGCGATTTGCGCCATGGACGCGTCGGCGGGTGCAGTCAATCGTCACAGGCCACTGGCAGCGGTGCTCCGGCCGGTGCGCCCGCTCATCGCCCTGCCCGGCTAGTCGGGGACAGGCGAATCACGAGACGCTGGCGCAGGTCGCCAGTCAGCTGAGGCGTGTGGCGAGGTAGGCGAGCGAGAGGGGATAGCGGTAATCGATGGCGGCGTGCGTCGCGTCGAAGAGCTCGAAATGGACGTCGGTGACCCCGATGCGACGCAACTCCTCACAGAACGCGACGCCGCCGATGTCGAGGAAGTAGTCGTCGCGCGTGCCGCCGTCGATCCAGATGGCGCGCTGTGAACGCATAGCGTCGGCGTAGCGGGACACCATGCGCACGGGATCGAGCGCGAGCCAGCGTTCCCACACGTTTTCGTGCACATGACCGGTTCGTGTATCGAAGGGCAGCTGCGGCGTTCCATCGTCACGCGCCGAGAAGCATGCGGAGACGCCGAGCAGCATGAGGATGTCGCCATCGCTGTCCTTGCTGAAGGCGGGACGCCGGCGGAAGTCGTTCCACCACGCGAAGATGTCGCCGTCGTGATCACGCAGCCCACGCACCGCTTTGGGAAACATGGGGATGTAGCAGTACTCATACAGCGCATCGCCGGCATGCGTCGCCAGTCCGCCGAAGAGATCTGGACGCAACATCGGCGTGATCATCGCGCCGAAGCCCCCGCTCGATTTACCCTGCACGCCGCGGTGTGCCGCTTCGGGCATCGTGCGAAAGTGCGCATCCACCCACGGGACCACCTCGCTGCAGAGGTACGTGTGGTACTGCCCGGTGCCTGGAGAATCAACGAACTGCGAGCCTCCATACGCCGTCCAGGCGTCGACGAACACGATGATCGCGGGTGGCGATTCACCGGCGGCGAACATGCGATCAGCGGCCTCGGCGAATGACGGCCGAAAGGCCGTGCGATTGAGCCATGTCACGGCCTGACCGGTGTAGCCCTGCAGCACATAGATTGACGGGTAGCGCCGATCCGTCTCGCTGTCGTAGCCGGGCGGGACATACACCAAGACCGGGCGCTGCGTGGGATCGCCGAGCACGTTGTCCCGCAGCGCCGACGACTCGATGACATGCTCCTCGAGTCTTCCCGACAACGCAGGACGCCACCACACACTGGACATCGCCACATTCTGACAGGCGGCGCTTAAGCTACTGATGCGCGCGCCGCTTTGTCCGTCGCGTGTCGCAGAATCTCCGGCCCCCGCCTGCAGGAACGCGATGCCAGCACAACAGAAGAAGCGCTCGGGGCGCGCCGACCCGTGGGTCGAGAGCCGCGTGCCGCTGTACCTCACGATGATCGCGGCGACGATCGGCGGCATCCTCATGATCTTCGTCGCGGTCGACCTGGAGGACACGGGCGCGGGACCGCGCGTCCTCCTCGACCTGCTGCGCGACATCGGCATAGGCCTGCTCGTGGCCGTGATCACGGCGATGACAATCGAGCTGTTCGTCAACGCGCGCGAGCGACGCGAGTTCGCCCACGACGTCTTCCAGGCGACCTTCCGCCAGTTCCTTCCGGACCCCGTGTACGTCCAGGTGCGCGACAGCGTGGTGCGCTCGCCGGTCATCCGTCGCAACTGGCGTGTCGAGCTGCGCGTGCTCGATCCGAATGCGCACGCCGACATGTACGCCTCGATGCGGCGCAGCGCGGACGACGACCTCTTCCTTGTCGACTGCGTCGTGTCGTACGCAATGGAGAATTTGCGCGCGACAGGGACCCAGCTCCCCATCGAGGGCGGCATCGACCTGGACGCGACGTTGCCCGCAATGGGGATCCCGCGGTTCACGTCGATACTCGTGGGCAGTGAGGACATCGAGCACGATATCGAGCACGATCCCGCGCACGCGCTCACAGACGATGACGCCGTCGCCG
>JBHEMA010000125.1:0-3247 GCA_046262795.1 Candidatus Dormibacteria bacterium
GACGACCGTCACAAGAGCATCGGCAAGGTGCGTTCGTTCTACGGAAATTTCGGGATGCTGGTCCGCGCATACGCATACATCCGCGCGTACGGGTCGAGCATCGACGGCGTCGCGCGCGATGCCGTGCTCAATGCTCGCTACCTCTCGACGCGCGTGCACAACGATTTCCCGCTCGCGGTCGAGAGCCCGTGCATGCACGAGTTCGTGGCGACGACGAAGGGTGGGCGCGTCGAAGGCCTGCGCGCGATGGACGTCGCCAAGCGACTGCTCGACTACGGCGTCTATGCGCCCACGGTCTACTTCCCGACGACCGTCCCGGAGGCGTTGATGTTCGAGCCGACGGAGACCGAGTCGAAGCGCAGCATCGACGACCTGGCCGACATCTGTTCCGCGATCGTCGACGAAGCAGAGCGCGACCTCGCATTCGTGCAGGCGGCACCGTACGAGACACCGGTGCGGCGCGTCGACGAAGTGAACGCCGCGCGTCATCCGGTGCTGCGGTACACGCCGCCGAAGGCTGCCGCCGCGCCAGCGCAGTGACTGAAGATCTCGCGGCGCTGCGAGACGAGCTGCGCTCGTTGGTCGCTACGCGCGCCTTCCGCTACGGCCATTTCACGCTGACGAGCGGACGGCACAGCACGTACTACGTCGATGGCAAACAGGTGACGCTCGACGGCCGCGGCCTGTACCTCGTGGCGCGTTTTGGACTCGACCGCTGCCGTGAGCTTGCGGTCGACGCTGTCGGGGGCCTCACGCTTGGTGCCGACCCGATCGCCGCAGCGATCGCGGCGCTCAGTGGCAACTCTCGACAGCCACTGCCGGCGTTCATCGTGCGCAAGCAGGCCAAAGAGCACGGCACCGGGCGCAGCATCGAAGGACCGGCGCTGCCTGCCGGGGCGCGCGTGCTGCTCGTGGACGACACGCTGACGACCGGCGGCACCTTTCTCACGGCACGAGACCAGGTGGTCGACGCCGGAGCCACTGTGGCCGAGGCGCTGTGCGTCGTCGACCGGGAAGAGGGGGGCCGCGAGACGCTGGAGCGCGCCGGGATCCCGGTGCGCGCGCTGTTCACCCGAAGCGAATTCCCGGCACCTGATGCCGCTGTTCCGTCGACGCACCGCTGAGCCGGAACCGCTCATCTTCACGGTCGGCGTCAGCGACCATCGCGTCATGGTCCGCGGTCCGGAGACCGGCTGTCACATTCTCGACGACGTCGATCAGTACACCGAGTTCATCGATCGCAAGAGCGCAGACGTGCACGGCCAGCGTGACACCGTTGGTGTGCTCAACGCCAAGCTCGATTACGCGGAGCTGGTCGACACCATGGTGTCCGTCTTGGTGCTCACCTTCGAAGAGCTCGTCGAGCGCGGCATCGTGACGGCGGACGAGGTGCCGGAGAAACCGGCGCCGATGGCGATCCGCCGCGACATCGCCACCTATGAGTACATCCAAGAGGTGTACGAGCGTGCGCAGCGGCGCTGTGATTGGGCGCGGGACGTGGACGCGATGCTGCGCGAACGACAGATCGCGGTCCTCTGGCCGCACACGTAACAGCGACGTGCGTCGCGCGGGTGGCGCCGCTGGCGCTCCGCCGAGCGGCGTCGACGCCGGTTGTACCGGCAGCAGCCGCGAGGTCGGCGGCGCCTGCGGCGACAGGACCCGCGCAACGCATAGTTGATTACTGGACGGTCAGAGTGCCCGTCATCTGCGGATGGATCGTGCAGTGATACGCGTACGTCCCCGCCGCCGAGAATTTCACGTCCCACGTGCTCCCACCGTTGAACGACGGGTCGGTGAGGCACGATGCATTGCCGCTGTCGAACGTGATCGTGTGTCCAACGGAACCGCCGTTGGTCCAGTGCACGATCTGTCCGACAGATGCGCTCGCCGTCTGTGGTGTGAACGTCAGGTTGTCCGTCGCTTGCAGCATCACGGTCGGCGTCCCGCCGAGGTTCACAGCCGCATTGCCGGCGCTGCACGTGCCACCACCCGAGGGCGTCGACGACGACGATGACGACTCGCCGCACGCCGCGACCACCGCTGTGAGTGCAATCGCGGCGGCGCCCAGGAGCCGCCGTCCCTTCAACCGGTCCAACCAAGCACGCATGGCCGCTCCTCCGTGCGTCCGCCGAATGTTATGCCACGAAGTGTAGGACGTACACTCGCGCGACGATGTCCTGGTTCCTGACGTTGAAGTCGCTGCACGTGCTCTCGGCGATCACAGCCGTCGGCGCCAACTTCACCTATGCCGTCTGGGGGATCCGCGGTCAGCGCGATCCCGAGCATCGCCTCTTCGCGTTGCGCGGCGTCCTATTCATCGACAGCTGGATCGCCAACCCCGCATACGGCGTTCTCCTCGTCACGGGATTGCTCATGGCGATCTTCTACTACTCCATCACCACGACGTTCGTGGTCATCGGGCTCGGCATCTACGTCCTCGTCGCCGTCATCGGTGTCGCTGTGGCATCACCCGGGCTGAAGCGCCGGATTGTCGCGCTGGAGCGGGGCACCGGCGATGACGAAGCCGGGATCGCTGCGGGAGTCGGCATGTTTCTCCTCGCACTCGTCATCGCCGCCGTGTTCGTGATGGTGTTCAAACCGGGTCTCTAGACCCCAGTACGTGGCGGCGTTACACGGCAGCAAAGCGTGCCGTGAAGTGCCGCAGCGCGGGCGGCTCCTCGACGATGCGATAGCCGCGCAAGTGTGCCGCGTGTGACGCCACCTCGTGACACACCTCGATGACGTAGTCGATGTGACTCTGCGTGTACGTGCGTCGCGGGATGGCGAGCCGCACGAGCTCCATGGGCGCAGGTTGTTCGGTCCCGTCCGGGCGGCTCCCGAACATGACGCTGCCGATCTCGCAACCGCGCACACCGCCTGTCTCGTACAGCGCGACGGCAAGTGACTGACCGGGAAACTCAAGGGGCGCAATGTGCGGCAGCAGCGCGCGAGCATCGATGTACACCGCGTGGCCACCCGTCGGCCGCACGATGGGAATGCCGTTGCGCAGCAGCGCCTCACCCAGATATGCGGTCGCACGGATGCGATAGCGCAGGTAATCGTGTTGCACGACCTCGTGCAACCCCTGCGCGATGGCCTCGAGATCGCGGCCGGCGAGGCCGCCGTATGTCGGAAAACCCTCGGTGAGGATAAGCAGGTTGCGGCACCGCGAGCCGAGCTCGTCGTCGTTCATTGCCAGCCAGCCGCCGATGTTGGCCAGTCCGTCCTTTTTCGCGCTCATGGTCAT
>JBHEMA010000126.1:0-4178 GCA_046262795.1 Candidatus Dormibacteria bacterium
GTCATCGACGAGGCGCTCCTGCTCAGCCGAATGTGAACGTGTACAGCTGGAAACCGGCGGGTACAGCGAGGTCGACGAGGTGCGTGCCGGACGTGACGCCGCGCAGCAATTGATACAGGTCCTCGCTCGAGACGGTGAACGACGACTGTGCCCCGGACAGGGCAGTGCCGCTCTGGGTCGTGCTCACCGCGTGCCCGTCGAGTGACACGGAAACAACACCGCTCCCGCTCATGCTGCCCGCGACGACGTACACGGTATCCGCGTTGAAGTTGAGCCGCACGTGACCGGGCGCTGCAGCGACGAGGTACTGGCCCTGGTCGATCCACGTGCCGGTGACCTGCATCGCGTTGCGATCGTGCGGCGCGCCACCGTCGGGATATGCCGTCGGCTGCCCCTGGGGACCGTACTGCTCGCCGTCGGCGAGCGTCCCGCGCTGACTGCCGGCGTACAGCTCGGGCGTGATGCCTGACGGTACGGCGGTTGCCGACGCAGCGGCGCCGGGGTGCACGCCCAGCAGCGTGGCAACGGCCATGCCGATGGCTGCGTCGTTGCCCTCACCGAAGGCCGTGTACGCGATGCGCCCTTGTTGATCGACGAGGTAGTCCGCCGGCCAGTACTGGTTGGCGTAGGCGTTCCACGTCGCCATCTCCGAATCTATCGCCACCGGCCACGTCACCCGGAGTCGCGTCACCGCCGCGCGCACATTCGCGGTCACCTTCTCGAAGTCGAACTCGGGCGAGTGCACGCCCACGATGGTGAAGCCGTCCTTGCCGTACGCCGATTGCAGCTCCTGCAGATGCGGGATGGTGCGCACGCAGTTGACACAGGAGAACGTCCAGAAGTCGACGAGCACGACCTTGCCTCGCAGCGCGCTGATGCTGAGTGGAGCGCTGTTGATCCACGCATCGATGCCTTTGAAATCGGGGGCGGCGACGCGCTCGTCAGCGGGGAGGAGTTGCGACGACGCGGTGCTGGTCGCCGCGGGTGGCGACGGCGGATGGATCACCGTGATGATGACGAGCACGGCGATGCCGACCAGCACCGCAGCGAGCGCGATGCGGAACTTCATCGCTGCTCACTGTATGACGCGCCGGTGGCGCCGCCGCCGCGTTGTGGGATCCGGCTAGCGCCAGAGCGCCCGCCACACTCCGGCGCGACCGAGCGCCCGGCCGACGATGCGGTTCTTGGCGCGGCGCGCGATGCGGTGCGGATTGCCCGAGGCGAGCGTGGAGATGTCGTTGGCGAGACGCGCGGCGCGATACATGTTCGAGACGAGGCTGCGGCGTCTCACTGCGCTCGCTCCTCAGACGCCTCGCGCAGAAACTGCGCCGCGTCCGCAGCGAGCTCCTCGCGCTCCGCTGCGTCGGCCTCGATCACCGGCAGCAGCCGCGCTGCGGTGTCGGGATCACTGATGCCCATGGCGATGCCGACGGCGAGCCAGTAGTCGGCGGTCTCCATCAGCAGCGCACGCATGTCGTCGCCCAGGTCTTCGGAGACGCCCGCCATCGAGCGCGCGAGTGCGTCGCCGTAGCGCTGCCACGCCGGGTCGACAGCTGTTTCCTGCTGCGGGTCGACGTCACGCAACGGAATTGCCCTTACACATTTCCGGTCCACCAATTGACGCCGCCATGATGCGAGCACGTGCCGCTGCGATGCGCGCTATAGCTCCACGTTCCATCATTGCAGATGGCAGTGGCACCGGCGTCTTTCGCGGCCTGATGATCGAAACCCGACGTAGCAGCTGCCGGAGGCGGCGTGCTGACTGCTGGCGCCGGCGTGTTTACCACCGGCGGCGGTGTCGCCTGCGCCGGCGCAACTGTTGGAAGAGCGGTCGCGATCGGTACGGGCACGATAGTCGGGAGCGCGCTCGGACTGGAGGCTTCGCCACCAATACCCGCCGGAGCAACCGTCGCGATTGCGGTGGGCGTCGCGAAACTTCCCATGTCGCCATCGCACGCCGCAAGCGCCAGACCGGCGCCCCCAACCGAAACAACAACAGCAAACCGCAGAACAACGCGTCGCATTCCTGCCACCCCGCCAAAGGTGAGCCCGCGCTCACCGCGGACGTCACCCTACGAGGGTGCGGACGCCGAATCCACCAAAGAACGGTTCAGATTGGCAAAGCCTGGTGTGCGTCCGGCAAACAGTTATGTAGACGTGTAGCTCGCCGTTCCCTTGACCGCCGTCAGGCGACGGCTGTTCGGTCCGGCTCGCGAGGCCGGGGGATGTAGCCGGCGACCGGCGGGATTGCGAGGGCGACGCCGTCGGCGCGGGCGAGCTGCCAGCCACCCTCGTGCACCATCTGGTGATGTCGGTAGCAGAGCAGGGAGAGATTGTCGACCTCGGTCGTGCCTTCGTTCGCCCAATGCACGACGTGGTGCGCCGTGGTCCACTCCACGCCGCGGTCACATCGCGGCCAGACGCAGCCCCGGTCTCGCGTCGTGACCGCGCGCATCGTCGCGGTTGAGGGCATGCGCCGCGCCCTGCCCACGTCGAGCACGGCGGACTCCGCGCTCATCAGCACACGGATCACCGACGCATCGCAGCTCAACCGCTGCACCGTCGTCCAGTGGATGGGTCGAGCAAATTCGAGGTCACCCGCCGGCGCACCGTTGGCACCGCGGATGGTGTCCACCGTCGCCGTCAGGTGGAGGTGCGGCCGCCGGCTGCGGTGCGCAGGCAGCCTGCCGGCGTTCATGGCGTGGTTGGCGAGCTCGACCAGCGCATCTGCCAGGCGCTGCTCGCGCGTCCGTCGGTCGGCGTAGCCGCTCGGTTGCGCCAGCGGTTCCAGCGCCGCGCGCAGGGTGGCGCCACCGACGTCGTCGAGCCAGCCTTCGACCGCGTCGCCGCCGTCCTGGAAGTGCATCAGCCTGAGGTGGCGGTACTCGGCGGAGTCCAGGTGGTCGGTGAGCACGGTCTCGTGGTCCGCCGCGTGCCGCGCATGGCGGCAGTCGTCGCTGAACTTGCTGACGCTGCGCCGCTGGGCCAGCTCCAGCAGCTGGCCTTCGTCAATGCGGCGGCGACCGCCGGAGCGCTGCGCCACCGCCTGCGCCGTGCTGGCGATGAGCCCCAGGTGGCCGTAGCCGATACGCCCGTCGAGGAGCGCAGCGATGCTGGCACCCAGCTGCGGCGCCATGGTGCCCACGGCGATGGCGCGGCTGGTCACGCCCCCGCCGAGCTTGCACTCGTGCCGCATCCAGTTGTACGCGGTGGTCGACTCGCCCCAGTCGTCCTCGGTGCTCTGGTCGTCGAACCGAGCGGCCACATGGGCGCGGCGCAGCTCGAGCAGGTTGATCGCCTGGCTGAGCTCGAGCAACTCCTGCTTGCAGGCGGCCGGCGTCAGGTCATGGGGCGTGTCCAGGAGCACGCGGGCCGCGTCGAGGAGATCCCGGATCGAGACTGCAGACGCCCCCGAGCCTGCGGGCTTGCTGACGCCGTCACACATACATGTATTATGCACACATATGTTCGATGGTGCAACTGCGTCGCGAGCTAGCTTATCTGGGCCACGCGGCCGCCCCGGCAGGCATCGCGTGCCTCGACGAAAGAACGACCGCCTCGCGGGCTCCGCCTAGTCCGCAGCCACCGTGTCGAACATCTCGTGGAGCAGCTGGATCGTCATGGAGTCACGCTGCGCCTCCTGGTCAGACGGTGTCGGCTCACCGCAGGGCGTTCCCTGGTACGGCGCGGAAGCCGAGGAGATACTGCCCCGCCCGCTTCCAGTCGGTCGGATAGCTCGCGCCCGACAGTGACGACGCCGACGCGACGTCCACCTCGACCGACCCCGGCACGGCGTCGGAACCGCAGTCCTGGGTGAATTCAGGCGTCTTCAGATTGACGATGCCCTTCGTCGTGAACGATTGGCCGTTGCCGTCCTGCTGCGCGCCGTTGGTCGAGTTGTCGATCGAGTAGATGCCGGAGGTGATGCCCCGCGGGATGGTCATGTGGAAGCCGAACTGCGTGATGTCGAGCGTCGGACTACCCGGCGACGCACTTGCCGACGCGGACGCCCCCGCTGAGGACGATGCGCCGCGAGGCGTCGCTGTCGGCGTGACGAAGAGGGTCGTCGTCCCGCCGCAGGCGCCGAGCGTCAGCGCGACAGCCGGTATCAGCACGCCGAAGGGGCTCGCGATGGGTCGGGGGATGCGCACCGCTGCCGCCTCCTGAAGCCGTTGAAA
>JBHEMA010000127.1:0-4956 GCA_046262795.1 Candidatus Dormibacteria bacterium
GTGCGGGGCTGCCGACGGTGCCGGTGTTCCAAATGCAGTTCCAACCGGGCAACGCGGACATGCTCTACGTGGCGACGTTCGGCCGCGGCGTGTATCGGTACAACTTCGCCGGTCTCGCGGCGAACACGCCGGAGTTTCCTGGCGCACTGGCCGGCGGTGCCGCGCTGTTGATCCTCGGTACCGCCTGGTTCCTGCGCCGGCGCCATCGCAGCGCCATCGTCCCCCTGGGCGACTAGGTCGCCGCGCCGGCGGCTACGGTGTGGGGATGACCCCCGCTCATGTTGTCTCCGGCGCGGTCGCCACTTTGCTCGTGGGCTGCGGTCAGGCAGCTTCCCCGGGAGCGCCGACGTCCGCAGGCCTGCACGTCTCGGGGAACCATCTCGTCGATGGAAACGGCGCCGGCGTGCGTCTCGTCGGGGTCAACCGCTCGGGCACCGAGTACGCGTGTGTCCAGGGCTGGGGCATCTTCGATGGTCCGAGCGACGAAGCCAGCATCGCTGCGATGAAGTCATGGCACATCAACGCCGTGCGCCTGCCGCTCAACGAGGACTGCTGGCTCGGTATCAACGGTGTTCAGGCCACATATGGCGGCAACGCATATCGCAACGCGGTGGCCGGCTACATCTCGCGGCTGCACGCCGCGGGCGTCGACGTCATCCTCGAGCTGCACCTCACCGCGCCTGGGAACCAGCACGCGACGGCGCAGATGCCGATGCCGGACGCCGATCACGCACCAGCATTCTGGGCGTCGGTGGCGGCGACGTTTCGTGATGATCATCAGCTGATCTTCGACCTCTTCAACGAGCCCTTCGTCGACAACAGCGGCACGCGCACCGGCACGCCGTGGTCCTGCTGGCGGGACGGCTGCACCATGAACCCCGGCTTCGGCGCCAGCGCTCCGTGGCAGGCAGCAGGTATGCAGTCACTCCTCGACGCTGTGCGTAGCGCCGGGGCGACGCAGCCGGTCATGCTCGGCGGTCTGCGCTGGGCCAATGACGTGAGCGGCTGGTTGGCGCACAAGCCGCACGACCCCGGCTCCGCGCTCGTTGTCTCCTTTCACCTGTACAACTTCAACAGCTGCATCGACGAGGCGTGCTGGAACGCGCAGCTGCGACCGCTCGCCAGCCAGGTCCCGGTTGTCACGGGGGAGCTCGGGGAGAACGACTGCGCCGGCGGGTTCGTCAATCGCTACATGCCATGGGCCGATGCAGCCGGCATCTCGTATCTCGCCTGGACGTGGAACACGTGGGACTGCAGGTCGGGTCCCGCCCTGATCACGGACTACAACGGCTCACCGACGGGATACGGAGCGGCGTATCGCAGCCACGTGCAACAAGCGCGAGCCGCATGAGCGCGCCGTACCGCACACCCAGTTCATGACGCCAGATCTCATCGAGGAGTCCGAATTCAGCTGGCGTATCTGGCAGGAGCCGCCCATGCGGGTACCTGGCATCGTCTACATGTCGCGCGCGCTGCTTCCTGACGCACGCACCGACCGCAGCCTCGAGCAGGTGAGGAACGTCGCAACACTGCCCGGGATCGTCGAAGCAAGCTACGCGATGCCCGACGTGCACTGGGGCTACGGGTTTCCCATCGGTGGGGTCGCCGCCACCGATGTCGACGCCGGCGGCGTCATCTCGCCTGGTGGCGTCGGCTTCGACATCTCGTGTGGTGTGCGGTTGCTCGCAGTCGACATGCAGCGTGCTGAGATCGAGCGCGTGCTCGGCCGCGTCATGGACCAGATGGCGCGTGACGTTCCGCATGGTGCCGGCCCGGGCGGTGTCTGGCGGCTGCGCGGCACAGCTGAACTCGACGCCGTGCTCAGCCGCGGCGCGGTGCACGCCGTCGAGCGCGGGTTCGGCACGGCCCGCGACATCGATCGCTGTGAGGATCGGGGCATCCTCTCCGGCGCAGATGTCGATGCCGTGAGCCCGCGCGCCAAGGAACGCGGATTGCACGAGGTCGGCAGTCTCGGATCGGGCAACCACTTCCTCGAAGTGCAGGTTGTCGACACCGTCTACGACGGCGCCGCCGCGGCAGCGTTCGGGCTTCGCGCCGGGCAGGTATGCGTCATGATCCACTGCGGCTCGCGCGGTCTGGGCCATCAGGTCTGCACCGACCACGTGCGCACCATGAGCTCGGCGATGCGCTCGTACCGCATCACCGTGCCGGACCAGCAGCTTGCGTCAGTCCCGGTCCAGAGCGGCGAGGGGCAGCAGTACCTCGCAGCGATGAATGCGAGCGCGAACTTCGGCCGCGCCAATCGCCAGCTGATCACTGCCGCGGTGCGTGACGCGTTCAAGCGACACGCGGGTGATGTCGCAGTGGAGTTGGTGTACGACATCTCGCACAACCTCGCCAAGCTGGAGCGGCACGACGTTGACGGCAAGGAACGCATGCTGTGCGTGCACCGCAAGGGCGCCACGCGCGCGCTGCCTCCAGGCGATCCCGAGTTGCCGAGCGACCTGGCTGCGTTCGGCCAGCCGGTGCTCGTGCCTGTTTCGATGGGCACCGCGTCGTACGTGCTCCGCGGGGTCGAGAAGGGCGGCGCGTTCCACTCCGCGTGTCATGGTGCGGGCCGAGCATTGAGCCGCAAGGCAGCGATGCAGCGCGTCGAGGGTGCGGCGTTGCGGCGCGAGCTCGAGGCGGCGGGCGTCACCGTCCGAGCCGGCTCGGCGCGTGGGCTCGCCGAGGAAGCGCCGGTCGCGTACAAGGACGTCGATGAGGTCGTGCTGACCTGCGAGCGCGCGAGCCTCGCAGCGCGGGTTGCGCGGCTTGTCCCAATCGGCGTCCTCAAGGGCTGAATAGCGGCCCTTCAGATGTCGATGACGACGCTGCACCGCCAGCCGTGGTCATCCGGTCCGAAGTGCAACGCGTGCCGGGTGACCGCTTTTGGTGCGGGACCGATGACACGCACGGCTTCCAGCGGGACCGTGTCGTAGCGGACGCGCACCTTGCGGCCGGGACGATCATGGACCGATGCGCGCACCGCGACGTCACCGGTGGTGTCCACGACGTAGATCACCTCGTCAAGCGCAGCGATCAGCAGTTCGGACTCATCGACGGGCGTCAGCTCAACATCGTGCGTGTGCGTTGCGCTGACAGGGTCCGACAGTTCGACGAACGACTCGATGAGACCCAGCACTGCGTGCTCGATGCACTCTTCGCGCGTCGCGCCCCATGCCTCGACGATGACGTCCGCGGTGTGCCCGGCGAGGCGGTGGCCGGACGCTACGGCGGAACCGTCCGGTATTTGCCGCGGATGTAGAACCACAGTGCGTGCGTCCCCATCGCCGGCTGCTGGCCGTCGAGGGTGCGCACGACGCCCGGCAGCGGCTGCGGTGCGCCTTGGGTAGCGGGCACCGGCGGCGCACCGCCAGGCGGGCCCGCCAGCGCGCGTCCGGTGAACGCGGTCACCACCGTCACGGCGATCAGACCGCCTGTGTACCTCAAGGGGCGTTGCGCGAACCGGCGCACGGCGCCTCCATCATGGCACTACCGGTCGACGGTCCCTCGCCATGCGCCAGTCTCCGCACCGCGGTGCTCGACGAAGTCCTTGAAACGCTCGAGGTCGCCCTCAACCCGGCGGTCGAGGACGCCGGCGACGTCGCCTGCCTTCTCCATCAAGCCCTCAGGCTCAGCATCAACCTGGAGCATCACCTTCGTGGTCGAGTCGTTGAGCTTGTGGAACGTGACGACGCCGGCGTTCGGGGCACCGTCGGTGCTGCGCCAGGCGATGCGCTGATCGGGCGTCTGCTCCGTGATCTCAGCGTCCCACTCCTTCTCCTTGCCTGCAACGCGGGCGCGCCAGTGGAGATGGGTGTCGTCGCGCTGCTCCACGGCTTCGACACCGTCCATGAAGCGCGGAAACAATTCGAACTGCGTCCACTGGTTGTAGGCCGTGGTGACCGGGACCTCGACCTCGATCGACTTCTCGACTGTTGCCATCGCCGTACTCCTCTGTTGTAAGCCCTCGGTGGGGAAACCTGCCAGTCTAACTATCACTTCTCATGATAGTCCAGAGTGCAGCGGCCACGTGCTGGCACCGGCCCACGACGCCGTCGTGCCGGCGGGCGTCGTCCGCAGATCCACCATGACGCGGTCGGCGCGATGAGTCGAGCAACGTCAGCGGCGCGTCGCGGTGAAGCGCATGACCTGACCTCGCAACCCGGGCTGCACGCGGACCCCGCGAAACGGCAGCGACGACAGCGCCTCGCGCAGCTCGGCCGGCGTGATCAGCATGACCGCGTCGTCGGCCTCAACTCCATGCGCGATTCGCATGACCCGCGTGTCGGTGATGTCGTAGCCGATCAGCCGCCCGCCGCGGCGCAGCACGCGCCCGATCTCACGCAGTGCGTCCTGCCAGTCGCCGACGTGATGCAGCATGAGAAACGACAGCACCGTCCCGAAGCTCGCGTCCACAAACCGAAGATTGGTGGCATCGCCGCGGCGCACCGTCGCCCGAGACCCATACGACCGGAGTGCGCGGCGCGCTCCGCGGAGCATCGCGTCATCCACGTCGGTGACGGTGATGCGAATGTCGGGATCGCGTTCGAGCAGCGTGGACGCCATGGTGCCTGCGCCTCCACCGACCTCGAGCACGTCGCCGGATGGGGCGAGCCCCTGCAGCGCCCACGGCAGCAGCACGTGGCGAGCGAACACACGATACGGCGACGCCGTGCACAACGCCCGCGCGATCGCGGACATCTCGGGCATGGACCCGGACGCTATCGGGTCTTAGCGGTGATCGCGAGTCCGACGGCTGACGCCGCCAGAGCCGCGGCAGCCGCAGCGACCGCTTTCCGATGCAGGTCGAGCCAGAGCAGCGGACTGCGGTCATGCGCGCGGTCGGAAAACGGGCCGCGCGATCCGGGATCTCCCGATGCTCCGCATCGCGTCCACCATCTTTCTTGCGCCACCTCGTCCCCCGTCGGGCCGATCAGCAGCCCGGGGACG
>JBHEMA010000128.1:0-6170 GCA_046262795.1 Candidatus Dormibacteria bacterium
CGCCTGCAGCTCACGCACCACCTCCTGTGCACGCTCGCCATCGGCGAACGCGTCGTCGACAAGATGCGCAAGGCCAAGAGCGCGGACCAGCGCGTCCCAGAACTTCTGCTCGAGCGCGGCAACGCTGACTGCGCCATCCGCGCAGCGGTACATGCGATAGCAGGGATGGCGCCCGTTGAGGATGAGCGAGTGAGGTGCGGGCACGTCACCGGTCGCGAAGTACGTCGCAGCGTGCGGTGCCATCCAGCTGATGAGCCCGTCGAGCATGGCGATGTCGCACCACTGTCCTTCGCCGGTGCGCGCGCGCTGGTGCAGCGCCGCAAGGATGGCGACAGCCGCGTGCAGGGCACCTCCGCCGAGGTCAGCCACCTGCAGCGGCGGCATGGCCGGGAGTCCGTCCTCGACGCCGTCGATGCTGAGGACGCCGGCTAGCGACGCGTAGTTGAGGTCGTGACCGGCACGCTCGCGATAAGGTCCATCTTGGCCGTAACCGCTGATGCTGCACAGGATGAGACGTGGGTTGCGCGCGTGGAGCGTGTCGTAGCCGAGGCCAAGCCGCTCCATCACGCCCGGACGGAAGCTCTCGAGGACGACGTCGGCGCTTTCGGCAACCTGCAGAAACGCGTCGCGTCCTTCAGGCCGCTTCAGGTCCAACGACACGGATCGCTTGTTGCGGTTGAGCGCGTGAAACATCGCCGAGTACTCGCCCGCAAGCGGCGGCATCCAGCGCAGGTAGTCGCCGGCGCTCGTGTCCTCCACCTTTATGACATCAGCCCCGAGGTCGGCGAGGATCAGCGAGCAGAACGGTCCCGGCAGGAGTCGCGAGAGATCGAGGATGCGCACATCATCGAGTGCCGTCATCGTCGCGCGAGTGTAAAGCAACCGTGGAACCATGGCGGTTGCAGCGAATTCGCTGTGCTAAATTCGCCATAGGTCCTGTCATGGTTGAAAACGCTCCCGTCATCGGTTCGGTCGACGTCACCGGTTCCGGTGTGGCACGGAAGGAGAAGGCGAAGATCTGACGATGCAGGAACTTGTCATCAAGGTGCCGGCGCCGTTCGTCGGGGTCGAGGATCTCGGCTTCACCGCGCGCTATCCGGAACAGGAACAGAGCGCGCCGCTGCGTGACGTCCCGTTTTTCGTCGAGGGGCCTCCGAAGCCGATGCAGATCCTCATCGAGCGTCTGCAGCTCTTCACCGAAAAGGACCGCTTGTTTCCGGGCGAGCGCGACGACGAGGCATACAGCTGGACATCGCCGGTGCAACTCACCGACGAGGTGTGCGTGATGGCTTTTCGCGATCGCAGCATCGCTGCAACGGCTGAACCGGTCGTTGACGATGCGCCCCAGCTCGCGCGTTCATATATATGGAATCTGGTGCGCCCGCTCGCGTTCACGTTCCTCCGCGACTGCGTGCGTATCGGCGGGTTGAAGCTCGCGGACCGTATCCCCGTTGTGCTCGATACCGGGCGGCCGCCTGCTGTCGACCTCGAGATGCCGCGGACCTCGATTATTCCGGTCAACGGCGAGCGCCTGCTCTTCAGCTTCTAGCTGCTGCGATTGCCGGCGACCAGGGCTCGCGCCTCGCCGCGCAAAGCCCCAGCCGCCTGTTCTCCCTCGCTCGCGACGGATCAGCCGACCGACACTGTCTCCGGGACCGACTCCGGCTGGGCGGGAATCGCGTCGGGCCTCATCATCTCAGCGAGCATGTGCTCGAGCACAGGTTGACCTGGCTCGCGAAACGCGGGCCGCGACGCCATCTCACGAATGCGTCGCACCGCCTCGTTGACAGCGCTGCCCGTCCACGTCGGGGTGTGCGCCGATGCGATGACGTCGATGCCGAGCTTTTCGACGGTATCGACGTGCGCTTGGTACTTCGCATCGTCGAGCCACTGGTGCCACGGTGCGATGACACCGTTCGCCGTGTAGAAGCGGTCCCACTGGTCGGCGTCGAGCGTGATGTCGTCCACGGTGTTCACGGGCTCGGGGATGAACTGCGCGAAGGCATCGCTGGCCCAGTACACCCCGGTGGTCGCGTCGAACAGACCGCGCGTCGTCGGTGCGTCGAAGATCGGCGGGCGGATCGCATGCAGCGTGCGGTCACCCACGTCGAGTGAGTCGCCGTCGTTGAGCCAGTAGCAGCGCGGCATGGGCAGCTCGCGCGCCTGGTCGACGGTCATGCGGCCGGTCATGAACCAGCCCGTGACAAGCCGCGCATTGGGGCACGCGGCAAGCACCTGGTCGAGGTTGCCGACGTGGTCGCCGTCATCGTGTGAAAGAAAGATCCAGCGGACGTCGGCGGGGTCGACCAGCGACCACGCCTGCTCGAGCCAGCTGCTACGCACGCCGGGAGGGCCGGTGTCGACGATCACCGGCTCTTTGCCGCGGATCACCAGCGAGTTGGCGGTGATGTTCCCGAACGGCGGCGCCGGGAACACGTGCGGGATGACAAAGGTGTCCTTCGCGATCTGATAAGGCGTCGGCATCGTCTGCTTCCTCCAAGCTGTGGGTGCGCGGCGGCGTCTGCCACCGTCAACCGAGGCTAGGGCCGCTCGGACGCGCTGAAATCCGAAGGACTACGCAATCCCGCTACGTAACTTCTCGCCTTCAAGGCGGTGCGCGATGATGTCGCTCGTGACGGTGGCGAGGGAGACGGCCCCATCCGTCGAGCGATCCGCCGCGGCGCTGTTCGGGGCCGCCATGGCCGAGCGCTATCACGAGGACAAGGCGCGCGCCGCGTCGCTCCTCGAACAGGCTCACGCCGCCGCGGTTCGCGAGGGCGAGATTGAGATGGCGGTCATGGCCGCCGCCGGGCTCATGATCAACCGCTCCGGAGCCGGCGAGTACGCGGCGGCTCGCGGGTGGGAGCAGCGTGGCCTTCGATTGCTCGCCGACCGTGGCGACTGTCTCGCTCGCGGGTATCTCGCCCTCGGATTCGCCGGATGCGACATCCACGATCCCCGGGAGTTGCTCGAACGCGCCGACATCGCGTACCGGCTGGCCAAGCAGTTCGGTGACCGACAGCTCGAGTTGCGAGCGCTCGCCGAGCGCGGGCTCGCGCTCGTCTGCCAGGGAAACGTGGACGACGGTTTCGCACTCCTCGACGAGGTGATGGTCGGCGTCGTCGCCGGCGACTTTGCGGACGCGGGCATGCGCGGCCTCGCGATCTGCTCGGTGCTCTCGGCGTGCGAGCGCACCGGTGACACCGGGCGCGCGGAGTACTGGCTCTCCGTTGTCGAGAGCGGTCCGAAGTTGCACGAGATCGGGATCACGACGACGCACTGTCAAGTCGTCCACGGCGTCGTCGATGCACTGTGTGGCCGCTGGGCCGACGCGGAGACGCATTTACAGCAAGCGATGACGGCCCCGCTCACCGCGGCGTATCACCACACGAACTCCACCGCGAAGCTCGCCGAGCTCAAGATCCAGCAGGGCAAGTACGACGAAGCGGACAAGCTCCTGCGCGGACTCGAAGGTCGCGTCGAGGCTGCGCCGGCTGCGGCACATCTCGCAATGGCGCGCGGCGATCACGCCCGCGCGGCGGCGCTGTTGCGGTCCGTGGTGCGCAATCTCGGCACCGATTGCATGCGACAGGCGCCCGCGTTTGCGCTGCTCGTGGAGGCGCAGCTGCGCTGCGGCGACGTCGAAGCCGCGCGGCGTTCAGCACACCGCTTGCTCGCGCTCCACGAGGGATGCAGCAGCAACGAGATCCGCGCATTGGGCCACCTGACGTCGGCGCGATTGTCGCTGCACGAGAACGATTCGGAATCCGCCATCGACGAGCTGGAGACCGCGCTGACGCTGCTCATTCACCTCGACCGGCCGCTCCTCACAGCGCAGATTCGGTTGGAGCTGGGCCGGGCTCTCGTGCAATGCGGCGACGCCGCGGGGGCGCGCGTCGAGGTGGAAGCGGCCATCGCCGTCTTCGAGCGGCTCGGCATCGTGCCGGACGTTGCAGCCGCGCGGTCACTCATCGAGGGCATCGATGCGACGAACGGGCACGCGCCCGCGCCGTCGCACGCGAGCGTGCGCCACCCGCTCGGCGCGCAGGAACAGCTCACACCGCGCGAGCGCGAAATTGCACAGCTCGTCGGCGAGGGGTTGACCAATCGCGAGATCGCCAAGCGGTTGTTCCTGTCGGTGCGCACGGCGGAGACGCATGTCGATCGCGCGCTCGGGAAGCTGGGCTTTCACACGCGCAGCCAGCTGGCCGCGTGGGTCGCGCGTCAGCAGCAGCCGGCGGGCGCCTGACGCGTCAGCTCTGAACCGGTGTCGGAGGCGCCGCCGCAGCCGCCGTCGGTGATCCTGGGGGAGGCGCCGCGGGCGACGCACCCGGCGATGGAGAGGTTCCGGGCGACGGCTTCGGAGACGGCGTCGACGAGGGTGGGAGCGGCGGCGTCGGGCAGTTCGCCAGCGCCGGGTTGAACGCCGTCGGCGACGGTGTCGCGGCAGCGGAAGCAGGAGCGGGCGTCGCGGCCTGTCCCGTGCTGCCCGGCGACGTGGGCGCGGGTGTGGGCGTTGGCGTCGGCGTCGCAGTCGGCGACGTTGTCGGCGTGGCCTTGTACGGCGTGTACGAGGGGCAGTTGGCCAGCGGCGGCGGTGGCGGAGCGTGCGCGCCGGCGACGATCAGTGACACCGCAACCGCGACTGCGCCGATGAGCACGGTGGCAACGAACGTCACGGCACCCCACTCGCGACGGAACATGTTCATGCCGGAGTTGTCTCCAACACGGAGCGCACCGCGGAACTGAAGGTGGCGTCGTCGCGACCCAGCCTGACGTTGGTCGCGAGCCATCCCGCCGGCGTGCCGACGTCCAGCAGCTCGCCCTCGAACTCGAGTCCCCACACGTCGTGCGACTGCAACAGCGCAGCGATGGCGTCGGTGAGCTGGATCTCACCCAGCGCACCAGGCTTGGTCACACGCAGCGCGTCGAAGATGTCGGGTGTGAGCACGTAGCGCCCCATGATGGCGAGGTCGCTCTTCGCTTCTTCGAATTTCGGCTTCTCAACGACGCCGCGGAGCAGGTGGTCGCGACCCTCGCTGCGCGCGACCTCGGCACAGCCATAGCGGGAGATCTCCTCACCGGGTACGCGTTCGAGCGCGAGCACGGGTTCACCCCCGTGGCGCACATGCGCCTCCCACATCTGCGCGAGCAGCGGGCGGTCGCCGACGGAGAGGTCGTCGGGCAGCATGCACAAGAACGGCTGATCGCCGACGACCTCGGCGGCGCACAGCACCGCGTGCCCGAGACCGAGTGGCTCCGCCTGGTACACGACCGTGACCTTCGCGAGCCGGCCGGCGTGGCGCACCGCCTCGAGCTCCTTTGTCTTGTGGCGCTCCTCGAGCAGCCGCTCGAGCGGCACTTCCGGCTGCAGGTGATGCGCGAGGCTCTCCTTGCCCTCGGCGATGACGAGCACGATGTCCGTCGCTCCCGCCGCCACGGCCTCCTCCACCGCCCACTGGATGACGGGCCGGTCGAGCACCGGCAGCAGCTCCTTGGGCACGGCCTTGGTCGCGGGGAGAAACCGCGTGCCCAGGCCGGCGGCGGGTATGACGCAATGACGCACGTTCACGGCCGGGCAAGTCTATAGTTGCCGCCGTGATCAGGAAGGGATTGGTCGCGGCTTTCCTCGTGCCGCTCGCGTTCTCCGCCGTCTCGGTCGCCCTTCCGTCACGTGCCGCGGCGGCCACCGCACCACGTTCCGACGCGCCTGTTTGGTTCGCTGGTGCGCCGTCTCCGGTCTGTGCTCAGCATCCGGACTGGCTGCCGAGCGTCACCGCCGCGGGTCATCGCTACACCTGTGCCGATGTCGCCGCTACGCCGGCGGTGAACACGTCGCCCACGCCGCAGGCGTGCGTCTCACCCGCTGCCGGCAACTGGTGCCCGTCCTGGGTCTCCGCGTCATACGACGGCAGCGGGCACAGCACCGATGCGCCCGGCGCCTCCTACTCGACGCAGATCTCCGGCACGACCTCTGATGGCCGGGTGACGTTGCTCAGCGGCAGCGTGGACCGATCGCAGACGAGCGCCGATTACCAGGAGATGACGTTCGCATACGACACCGCGACGGGGAACACGCTGTGGACAGCGCCGTTCGTCGCGCCCCAAGGCGACACGTCGCTTGCGCAGGCGCTGAGCGTGGCGGGTGCGCGCGCCTTCGTCAGCGTGGT
>JBHEMA010000129.1:0-2769 GCA_046262795.1 Candidatus Dormibacteria bacterium
CCGCACACTGTCGAACCGCTGTCGACCTTCGACGCGGTGAATGGATCGATCAGTCGAACGGATGCCAAGTTGCCGGTCCGCACGACCGCGGCGATGTGCTTGTTGTCCGGCGCCCAGGCGAGGTTGCCGGTGAACATCGGCGGCGATGACGTGTATGCCGTCGCGTGGCTGTGGCCGGTCGACGGATCGAGTGCATAGAGCCGGTGCTGCTGGTCGGAACACCGGGTGACATCGACCGCTATCTTGCCGTCCGCGCTCACGCCGTAGTTTCCGATGCCTGAGCCGGCTGGAGCGTAGACGACCATTTCGGCGCCGCCCAGGTACGGCACGCGGACCAGCTTGCTCGGACAATTCCCGCGGACGAAGTACACGTAGGTGCCGACGTGCTGCGGATTGTTGATGGTCGCGTCGGCTGACGTTAACCACCGCACTCGTCCGCCATCAGTGCTGCGGAAAACCCCGATGCGATCCGACGCCTTCGCCACAAACGTCGGTGCGCTGCTGGCACGCGTGGGGTTGCGGACGGCCGTGAGCGCCCAGCGTTCGTGCTCGATCAGGTGCCCCCCGGTCGAGGCAACGATGGTCAACACGGACGCCGACGATGACTTATAGGCCACCTTCTCCGACCAGGGACCGGTGCCAGCGGGGACACAGCATCCGACGCCGAGCGGTTGGTTCGACGACGACTGCTGTACGGCGACACGGATGCTCTCGTCGACACCGCTGATGCTGCCGCCGGCGGTGATGGGCGAGGTCGCAGTTGCGCCGTACGACGGCTTGGTCAGCGACAGTGTCGTGTCGCGTGTGCCGACGACCTCCCACGGTCCGTTGTTGCTCCACCGGACGAGGTGCACGGCGGCTGCGGTGCCGGTACGCGAGCCCTCAGTGTGGTAACCGACGTTCACCCACGCCTGCTGACCGTCACTGCTCATCTCTGTGCTGAGCGCGAGGTCGTTGTCGGTGAAGCCGAGAAAATCCCGCGTGAAGTGCAGCGCCACACTCGGCGGACTGTCGGTCGCGGTCGAAGCGCCCTGCGCGGCAGCCGCGCCGTCCGCGAACGGCCACAGCGGAAGACCGACCGGCAGCGTCAGGCTCTTCGGCACAGGGAGCACTTGCGCCGACGGTGACGACGTCGGGGTTTCACTTGAGCTGGCGAGCGGGACGGGATTCTGGTGCAGGCTCGGGTCGTCGTCGCCAAACAAGGAGATGCCGGCGACGACGGCAGCCGCAATCACTCCAGCGCCACCGACGACGGCAAGCGGACGTAGCCAACGCATGACGGCCCCCCTCCGGGACGTGCGTTCGCGAATGCGCGCGAGCCCGTCACCGCTCGGCACGACTGCTTCTGCCTCGGCGCGCAGGACTTCGCGCAGCCGGTCGGCGTACTGCTCGTCCGAACTCATATCCGGGCTCATGACGATGGCTCCAATACGTTGCGAAGCGCGGCGATGCCGCGCGATGCGTGACTCTTGACCGCGCCTGGACTGATGCCCATGGCTGCCGCGATGTCGGCTTCGGAAAGGTCGAGGTAGTAGCGCAACACGATGGCCTCGCGTTGCCGCTGCGGCAGCGCGCGCAAGGCCGCCAGGACGGTCTCCCGCTCCAGCGTGTTCAGCGCGGCGTACTCCGCGCTCGCCACTGGCGCGTCGGTGGTTTCGCGATGGCGGTCCGCGACGACCCGGCGACGCAACGCCGAGCGCGACCTGTTGACGACGGCTTGCCGGAGGTACGCCGCAGCCTTGTCCGGCTCGCGGAGGCGGCTCCACTTGCCGTGCATTGCCACGAAGATGTCTTGGACGACCTCTTCGGCAAGCGCTGGGTCGCCTAACAGCAATGCCGACAAGCGCACCAGGGCGCGGAAGTGCGCCGTGTAGAGGGCGGTGACAGCGTCATCCGCGGACAGCCGCTCCACGCGCCCACCCCGCCTACTCGTGCCGACCACCTCTGCGCTCATGACCGTACGACGCTCGAGGGTCAGGATTGGTTTACCTGCGGCGTGTCCTGTTGACCTGATCTTGCGGCCTACGAATGCTGCTCGCATGACAACAGCGCCCGATTCGGGCTATCCATCCTCGGCACCGTCTCGCACGACCTCCGCGCTCGAACGCTGGAGCCTGTTGGGCGGCGCCCTATATGTCGTGCTCTTCATCGTGGGCACACTCGTGTCGTTCAGTGGTCAGCCGGACACTGGAAGCTCGCCGGAGAAGTTGATTCGGTACTGGAGTGATAGCGGCCACCGCAACAGACTGAACGTTGGCTGGATTCTCGTCGGCCTCGGCGTCTTCTTCTTCATCTGGTTCGTGGGTGCCCTCCGTCAAAGGATGCGTGACGCGGATGCCGGGTTCCTCGCGACGGTCATCACGGTCGGCGGTGCGGTGTACGCGACGTCGACGATGGCCGCCTTCTCGCTGGAGGCCGGCATCAAGACCATGAGCGACGACACCTACCACCACCAGGTGTTCCCCGAGCTCATTCACGCGGCGGACGATGCCGGCTGGGTCATCCACGCCGGCGGTGCTGTCGGCGTCAGCGCCCTCACCATTGCCACGTCAGTGGCCGCGATGCGGCTGGGCCGCCTCAGCAGAGGACTCGGCATCGTCAGCATTGTTGCCGGTGTCATCTCCCTCGCGGCTGTCATCTTCTTTCCGGCATTCGTGATTGCGCTCTGGATCCTGATAACGAGCATCGTGATGTTCATCCGTTCCAGCGGAGAGACCGCGCCCGCGTAACATTCGCGCGTGCCTGAGGACTGTCTGTTCTGCAAGATCG
>JBHEMA010000130.1:0-4328 GCA_046262795.1 Candidatus Dormibacteria bacterium
GTCACAGGTTCGATCCCTGTTCCGCCCACTCACACGCTCGCGGTTCATCGGGTATGCCGAATGAGTGATCACAGTGCACGCGTCGTAGATCGCCTCAACCAATGCGGACCTTCCAACTTACGCCGCGCGAGACGTTCAGGCTCGCCGCGGCGAATCGGTAGGGTTGTACAGGGCGCCGTGCGCATTGCACGATGTCGCGCATGCCGCGTTGAACGGTGACCGACCGCGCGCGCTTGCGATCCATGCCAGTGCAACGTGCGCACCAGCTCGACGCGGTGCCGACGCACGAGCAGGTCCTGCGCATTGCAGAGCAATGGCGACCACTTCGCATGTGGGCCCTCGTCTTGTTGCACGTGTGGTTTCCGCGAGGACAGCGCCGCCCGCGGCGTCTCACTGCGGGTACCGTCATGATCCCGTAAGGATTGTGTCCTTAACCTGGCCCCACCATGGCACTCGGGACGGGATCCATACACGCTCGTGGTGTGTCGTTGTCACGCAGTGTGATCGGGGTCACGCAGCGCTGCGACACGAAGCGCGCTCGAGTGCACATGATCGATACTGGGTGCGGGGTGTAGCAGCCTCCATTCATTCGGTCTCCCTCCCTCGCGGCGGCCGCTCCGGCGGCCGCCGCTTTTTTGTGCCTCCGTCATCTTCAAGAAAGACAACGCCGGGCACGATCGACGCGATCCGTAGCGACGCGGCTCTCGCGACGGTGGGAGGATGTGACGGCGTATGCGAGTGCTCGTAGCGGAGGACGACCAGGGCCTGCGCGAGCTTCTGGTGCAGGGGCTCGAGGAGGCAGGCTACTTCGTCGACTCCGCGGCCGACGGCGAGGAGGCAATCGACCAGTTGCGCTTCTATCAGTACGACGTCGCCGTCATCGACTGGCGTATGCCGGCGAAATCGGGGCTGGAGGTCGTGTCCTGGGTTCGGGCGCACAACCACCAAGCGGCGCTGCTGATGCTCACCGCGCGCGACACACCCGCGGACCGCATCGCAGGTCTCGACGCCGGCGCCGATGACTACCTCGTCAAGCCGTTCGACTTCGGCGAGCTGCTGGCGCGGGTGCGCGCATTGCAGCGGCGTCCGCGCAACGTTGACGGCCCGGTGATCGCGCGCGGCTCACTGTCACTCGATCCGGTGCGCCACGAGGTGCTGTTGCACGGCGCCGCGCTGAGCCTGACGGCGACCGAGTACAGCATCCTCGAGCTGTTGATGCGGCGCTCACCCGCGGTCGTCGACCGCAAGGCGATCGCCGAGCACGCATGGCGCGACGAAACGCAGCCCCTCGGCTCAAACGCAATCGATGTGCAGCTGAGCCGGTTGCGCGCCAAGATCCCAGACGCGGGCGTGCGCATCGTCACCGTGCGCGGCGCCGGTTACCGCTTGGAGGCGGCGTGAACCGGCGGCTGGAGCGCGTCCACATCGCGTCGCTGCGCGTTGCCCTGATGGCGGCCGCGGTGTTCGCTGTGCTCTACGCCATCATCGCGACGCTCATCGTCGTCGTGGTCACGAGCAACCTCACGTCGCAGATCGACAATCGCCTGAACTCCGACCTTGCCGCAGTGCAGGCGGGACGCCAGATTCCGGCGCCTGGCAGCAACGCCAACATCCGCGAACCGGGCGGAGCGCGGTTCGGTGCGCCGCAGCTCTTTGCCTGGGTCGTGCTTCCGGATGGGACGCAGGAGACCAATGCGGGCGTGACACTGCCCGCCGGCGCAGGCAACGTCAGCGCGCCGACGACGGTGACTCTCAATGGCTACGAGGTGCGCATCACGGGCACTACCATCCAAGGCGAGCACGTGGTGCTTGGTCAGCAGATGGACTCCGTGTCGCAGACGCGTTCGACGATTGCGCTGACCGAGTTCATCGTCGGACTGGTGCTGCTGGTCGTGGCGTTCGTCGGCGCCCTCATGGGTGGACGTCGCGTAGGCTCACCGATCGAGCTCGCGCGTCAGCGGCAGATGGAGTTCACCGCCGACGCATCGCACGAGCTGCGCACGCCGCTGTCGGTGATCGAAGCGCAGACAAGCCTCGCGCTCTCGCAGGAACGCGAAGCTGAGTGGTACCGCAACGCGTTTCGGCGCATCGCCACGGAGAGCGGACGCATTCGCCGCCTCGTCGAGGACCTGCTCTGGCTGGCGCGGCTCGATGTCGAACCGGCGCGCGGCCACACCGAGCCGGTTGAGGCCGGCGTCCTGGCCGAGCAGACGGTGGAGCGGTTCACCGCCGTCGCCGAGTCGCACCGTCAGTCGTTACGGCTCACGGTGAGCGACGAACCGCACATGGTCTCAGGGTCACCGGAGTGGCTCGACCGACTTCTCGGCGTGCTCATCGACAACGCCTGCAAGTACGCGCCGGAAGGCGGAACGGTGCAGGTGAGCGTCCTCAACGACGGCAACCGAGTCGTCGTCCGCGTGGACGACTCCGGTCCCGGCATCGCCGACGAGGAGCGAGGCCGCATCTTCGAGCGGTTCCATCGGGCGACGACCGCTCACCGCGGCGCCGGCCTCGGCCTCGCCATCGCAGACGCGGTCGTCCGCCGCACGCAAGGCCGCTGGGAGGTGGGAGCTTCGGCGCAGCTCGGAGGCGCCAGCCTCGCCGTCAGCTGGCCTCGGAGCGGAACGCGCGAACCGGCACCGGTGGCTCAGATACGCCCCGAGCCCGCGGCCCCTGAGCCCATCCCCATGCCGCCGCCGGCGGCTCCACCGTCCCCCGCGCCACCCGCGCTGTAACGGTCGCTTGCGGCCGCCGGACCACCGTCCGGAGCATGGCATACTAGGGCAGTTGGTGACATGATCTTCCGAAACGATTGGGCTTGAGGAGGTCCCAGACATGGCCAGGGGAGTGACCGCGGCGCTGAGTGCGGGGGTTGCCGTCTTCGGGTTCGACCCGGACGCAGGCACGCCGGCCGGCCGGGCGCTCCACGTGCTGACGCTGCGGCGTCGCCTGCCGCAGGCGGAGCTCGACGCCCGGGATCGCTTCGAGGATGCGGCGGTGCGGGCTGTCGGCCAGGCAGGGCTCGACCTCGGTGGGCGCCGTGGCAGAGGCTCGCAGCGACTCCATCTGGTCGACGTGGACGATGCGCCGGGCCGCGGCCGAGCCGTCACCGTCTGGTACTACGCGACGGCGCCGTACACGGCGCTCCCGGGACCCGGAACCTGGACGCCCGCCGGCCGAGGCGTTCGCCTGGATGGAGCGGACGCCGCCGCGCTACGCGTGGCACTCGACCGGCTGCGGGCCGATACGCGGCAGCTCGCCGGTGCGGTCGCGCTCCTCGGCGAGGTCTTCACCGGAGACGACCTGCTGCGTGTCCATAACGCACTGCACGGCGGGACCGAGGGAAGTGAGCGAACCTTCCGCCGCCGTATCCAGGAGCTGCGCGACACCGGCGTGCTGCGGACCGTTCGGGACAGTGAGGTGGCGGCGCTCCGGCTGCGTATTCCCCGCTTCCGCTCGCCCGCAGGGACGGGCGGCCGGCCACCGGAGTTGCTCCGCTATTCGGGAACGGGCGGCGAGGACGAGCAGCTGGCGGCGCTCCGCGCGCGCCGAGCTGGATAGCGCCCGCGGACTAAACCTGATAGTTAGATTGTTGCGTTTGGTGGGACGCCTCCTGTAACCTCTGGCCGGCAACCCTGCCGAATAGGAGGTCGCGATGCGAGTGCGCAAGGAGATCAGGCGCCCGATTCGAGTGTCCAAGCCGGGCATCGACATCGTGGGAGACATCAACGCCTCGATCGCGGCGAACGTCGGCGAACATGGTTCGACGAACCATGTTGGAAGCAGCAGCCACGTCAGCGTTGTCCAGCGGTCAGCCGACCCTCCAACGACGAGGGCGCCGCGGACGAAGGAGGAACCACATGACTGACCAGCAGCACCCGGAGCCGGTGTCTGGCGAATTGAGCAACGAGGAGCTCGAGAACCAGACCGGCGAGGAGCTCCCCGACCGCGAGGCGATGTCGCTGATCAACGCGAACGTCGCAGCGCCCGTCAACGCAGCGGTCGCGCTCAACGCGCTGAGCGACGGCAGCGTCGCGTATGCGGATGCGACGCAGCAGGATCAGATCACGCAGTCGAACGACAGCCTGCCCGCGGCGCCATAGCCGCATTGAGGAGGTCTACCGATGACTGAAGAAAGCAACGAGCTCAGCCAGGACGAGCTCGAGCAGCAGCAGGGCGAGGAGCTTCCGGATCGCGAGGCGATGTCGCTCGTGAACGCGAACCTCGCCATCCCGATCAACGCCGCAGTCGCCGCCAACGTGCTCTCCGACGGCTCGATCGCGTACGCGGACGCCAACCAGGCGCCGGACATCACGCAGGGCAACGAC